>LCEQ01000010.1 GCA_000994805.1 Candidatus Azambacteria bacterium GW2011_GWA2_42_9
GTTCTTTTGGGATTTTATATTTGGAAATTTAGCCGTGAGCTTTGGGGTGAATCAGCGGCTGTTATTGCCTTAGCAATGTATTCTTTTTCTCCCACGATCTTAGCCCACAGTCGTCTGGTAACGACCGACGTTGCTGCCGCGGCCGCGTTTTTCATAAGTTTTTATTATTTATATAAATGGTTAAAAATACCCACATATAAAAATTTATTTATTTTCGGAATCGTTTTGGGATTAGCATTTTTAACGAAATTTTCCACTTTTCTCCTGATTCCAATTTTTGGATTAATTATTTTGGTTTGGGCAATTTTATCTCCCATGGGGAGATCTCCCGAAGAGAGACAAAAACATTTAAAACTTTATATAACCGGATTTATTTTTTCTCTGATTATTGCTTATCTCGTTGTCGGAGCAATTTACGCTTTTCACGTCTGGAATTACCCTACTCAAAAACAGCAAATTGACACGGATTTTATTTTAAGCACCTTTGGTTTTCAGCCATTGGTTAATTTTAATGTTTGGCTTTCCGGTACGCCTTATTTAAGAGCGTGGGGGCAGTATTTTCTCGGTCTTTTAATGGTTATTCAGCGCTCGGCCGGTGGCAACACGACTTATTATCTCGGCGAAGTTTCAGCAGAGGGAGCGCGGTCATATTTTCCCATTGTTTATCTGATTAAAGAACCGCTGGCATATATTTTAATGGTATTTTTGGGTTTGTTTTTAGCATTAAAACATTGCGTTAATCATTGCCGCGAGAGACAAGTTAAATATTGGTGGCGCGATTTTATTGATTTGATAAAAAACAACCCCGCAGAAATGGGAATGATTTTAATAATTTTAGTTTACTGGGCTTTTTCAATCCGTTCACGCCTCAATATCGGCGTGCGTCATATTCTGCCAACACTCCCTTTTATTTACGTCCTCACGGGAAGACAACTTGGCAATTGGATAAAAGGCGATATAACCGAGCGGATTTCCAATTTCCGCGGCTTTTGGCAGTTATTGGGATTGTATTGGAAGCGTGTAAAACGTTCGGCGTTTATCACTTTGCTTTTTGTCTGGGCGATTTTAACCGTTATTTTTGTTTTTCCTTCGTTCCTCGCCTATTTTAATGAAATTGCCGGCGGGCCGGATAATGGTTATAAATGGGTCGTTGATTCTAACCTGGATTGGGGACAGGATATTTTACGGCTCGCTCAATATATTGAAACTAATAACATAAACACTATAAAACTTGATTATTTCAGTGGCGCTCCGGCGGAGTATTACATAAAAACGGCAAAAGTAGAATCATTCAACCGCGAAGTACCGCAAAAGGGATGGCTGGCGGTTTCTTCAACGATCTATATGGGCGCTTGTGAGGGTGGCGCGCCGAATTGCACTTACAACGAACGCGCCTACACTTGGCTTGATCAATATAAGCCAGTGGCAAAAATCGGATATTCAATATTTGTTTATCGTATAGAATAAATAAAAAAAGAGCCCCGCGCTCCGTAGCGCGGGGGGTGGTACCCGTCGTGGACCTGGTGGCCGTGGCGCCGTTACGTGTAATTGCCCTGGGTCGACAGATGCCTCATGTCAGGCCTCCTTGTGAGGGATTACCGGGTTATTCTATCCGGTATCGAGACCATCCCGAACCGGTATTGTGTATTATAGCAAATCTAAAAAACCTGTCAAATTATCTTAATTTATAAAAAACGCGGGTGGGGATGCGCAAATCAATATATTCTAAATTGGAGGTCTTGTCTTTTACCGATTCGTTTAAAGTTGTAAACAAGTTATTAATAACCAATGGCGGATCTTGATTTTTATCTAAGTAAATAATCCAGCCGCCATCCATAACGGCTTCTAATTCAATATTTGGATTGGGTTTTATTTTAAATTCCACAATTTTGAAACGACTTATTTTATTAATTTCATCGTTAAAATCCAAAATAAATTTAAGACTACTTTCATCAATAACCTTATCTCCAATTAAAGCCTGATTTTTAACATCTTTAATTTTAAGTATTAACAAGCCCTCGCTTATGGGCGCTTCTTTAAAAATTATTCCTTCTTTATCAAAAGAATAACACTTCTCAGCCTGCGGCTCGTCACCCGCAGGGTGGCACCAGAAACCAACTTGAATTCTTTTTTCAAAATCAATGTTTAAAGAGTGAAACAATTCTTTTTTTATAATTATACTGGTGATCGCCGGAAAAGCGGCAGCTAAATCGGTTTTTAACTTATTTTTTGGCATGAAAAATAAATTTTTTTCCAGGCCGAACGGCAATTTATTTTCCATAAATTGATTTATATTTTCATTTGCGACAATATCGTTTTTGGGAATTTTTATATTGGTAATTTTAAAAAAAGGCGAAAGAAAAAAAGACCAGATTATTATTATTAAACTAGCAAAAAACACGACCCAAAAAAACACCACGTCCCTCCTGCGGGTTTTTTCTTCGCGGTTCGCGGTTTTAAATCGATAATAGCGGCTTGAGGGCATAAGTTTAATTTTCAATTTAAATATAAATGCGTTTAATCAAAGGGTTGATTCTCGTAATAACTTCGTAGTTTATTGTTCCGATTTTTTGAGCAACATCCTCGGCATTTATGCTTTCTTTGCCCGATTTACCAATAATTACAACCTCATTGCCGGGCTTTGCATTTTTAATGCCGGAAACATCAGCTATAATCATGTCCATAGAAACGCGCCCTATTATCTTGCATCTCTTTCCTTTTACCAAAACCTCGCCCATGGATGAAAGACCGCGATCAAATCCATGCCAATATCCTATCGGAATAACCGCCAGCCGCGATGGTTTTAAAGTTTTTTCTGTTAAATCATATCCGACAAAAGATCCCGCTGGAACATTTTTTATTTCGCCAATTAAAGACTTCCAAGTTAATGCCGATCCATATAAGCCGATACCGATTCTTACCATATCAAAATGGGCCTCGGGATAAAGCAGGGTACCAGCCGAAGCACAGACGTGTCTTAAATAATTTTTTAAGCCTGCCTTTTTGAAAAGTTCGTCAGATTTTTTAAAAATCTCAATTTGCCGTAAACTTACCGAAGGATAAAGACGATCTTTAGCGGCGCCAAGATGAGTATAAAGACCTTCCGGGACAAGATTGAATTTTTTAATTAATTTTATAATTTTTGGAAAATCTTCTAAAAAAAATCCCTGCCGGTGCATACCCGTATCGATTTTTAAATGGATTTTTGGCCTGGTTTTTGCGCTGGCGATTTTTTGCAAAAGTTCCAAAGTTGAAACGGTTAAACTAATATCGGATTTAGCCGCTTCTTCAAGGTGGGATGGCAAGGTATAACCAAGCACCAAAATGGGCTTTTTAAGGCCTTTTTGCCTTAATTTAAGGCCTTCCGTAATAGAATCCACCCCGAACCAATCAACCTTGTTTTCTGTTGTTTTAGCAAAGTCAACCAAGCCGTGGCCATAGGCGTTGGATTTGATTACCGCCATCAAATTAACGCCCGGTTTTATGATTTTGCGGAATTCTCCGATATTATGCAAAATCGCCTTTTTATCCACCTCAATCCACGTCCGCAATGTATTTTTAAAATTCATTTTATATATCCCTCAAGCACCGTTGGGATTTTTATTGAACCGTCTTTTTGCTGATAATTTTCCATTATGGCGATAATCATCCGACCGATGGCAAATGCGGTGCCATTTAAAGTATGAACATATTCATTTTTTCCGGTTTCCGGATTTTTATATTTTATCTCTAAGCGGCGCGACTGGAATTCAGTATCGTTTGAAGTTGAATGGGTTTCGCGGTATTGATTTTGGCCCGGCAGCCACGCTTCAATATCATATTTATTTGCCGCTTGAACACCCAAATCGCCGGTGCAAATTTGGAGAACATGGTAAGGAATTTGGAGCGCCGCCATCATTTTTTCTTCCATAGCAAGTAAAAATTCATGTTCTTTTTTTGAATCTTCCGGTTTGGTAAAACTGAACATTTCAATCTTATCAAATTGATGGACCCGCAAAATACCTTTTGTGTCTTTTCCATAAGAACCGGCTTCGCGCCGGAAACATGAAGAAAATCCGGCATATCGAAGCGGTAATTTTTTAGCGTCAAGTATTTCATTCATATGCATTGCGCCTATCGCCTGCTCCGACGTTCCAATTAAATAAAGGTTGTCTTTTTCCAGATGATAAACTTCGTCTTCATTGTAATCCAAATATCCCATACTGCGCATCGCTTCGGGTTTTAGAAATATCGGCGGAACGATTGAAATGAAGCCTTCCTTTTTCAAAATATCAAATGCAAACCGGACAAGGGCAAATTCCAAATCCACGGCGTCGCGCAAAATATAACCGAAACGGCTGCCGATGGCTTTTCCGGCCCGTTCGGTATCTATCCATCCGAGTTTTTCTCCGAGTTCCATATAATCTTTCGGTTGAAAATTAAGCTTTGGTTTTTCTCCCACCTCTCGCAAAACCACATTTTCAGTTTCATCTTTACCGACCGGTACTTCAGGCAACGGCAGATTAGGAAGTTTCTTTAAAATATCATAAATTTGCCCGTCTAATTTTTTTTCCTTACTTTCAAGTTCTGCTAATTCAGCTTTTATCTCTTTTCCATGCTTTATGTTTTTTGCTTCAGCTGTTTTTTTACGATCTGCATTCAATTTTTCAATTTTTTTTCTTAAAACGTCTCTTTTTTTATCAAGCTCTAAAAGAGAATCTAAATCAGCGCTAAAACCTTTAGTTTTTATACCTTTTGCAACCTCTTTTTTATTTTCTCTTATATATTTAATATCAATCATGTTCTTTTGGTTTCATCGTTGGAAATAATATAATTTCTCTGGCGGTGTGGGAATTCGTTAAAAGCATCGCCAGGCGGTCAATTCCGAGACCGAATCCGGCACAGGGCGGCATTCCGTATTCTAAACTTTCCAAAAAGTCCTCATCTAAGCGCTGGGCTTCTTCTTCGCCGCCTTCTCTCAATTTTTCCTGCTCTTCAAATCTTTCTCGCTGTTCTATAGGGTCATTCTGCTCTGTGAATGCCTTGACGAGTTCCAATCCTCCGATAATAACCTGAAAAGCGTCGGCTTTTTTTGGATTTTTTTCCAGTTTTTTTGAAAGCGGCAGCGTTTCAGCCGGAAAACCGTTTACAAAAGTCGGCTGAATCAAATTTTTTTTGGCGATATTAAAATCACCATATTTTTTTATTAAATCGTCATAATCTTTTTCCTGCCAGGGCTGGTCAAATCCTAAATATCTAAAAAGCTCCTGTAAGAAAGTTTTAAGATAATCCGAGTTTTTATAGGCGATGTACGCTTCAAGCATTGTGAATTCGGGATTGTGCGCTGCATCCATTCCTTCATTTCTGAAATTGCGGCCGATTTCATAAACTTTCTCAAAACCGCCGACAAGAAGCCGCTTTAAGTAAAGTTCGGGGGCGACGCGCAAATATAAATCCATATCCAGAGCGTTTAAGTGGGTCTTAAAGGGCCTGGCGGTGGCGCCGCCGGAAATTGCCTGAAGCATTGGAGTTTCAAACTCGTCAAAATCTCGTTCATCTAAAAAATTTCGGAGCTTTTTAATAATGTTGGAGCGGACCAAAAATTTTTCTTTTGCCTCTTTATTCATTAAAAGATCAAGATATCTTTTGCGATAGCGCTCTTCAACGTCTTTTAGCCCGTGCCATTTTTCGGGAAGCGGCAAGAGCGATTTAACTATTATTCGCGCTTCGGAAACGCGAAGAGTTTTTTCGCCTTTTTTAGTTTTAAAAACAGAACCCTTAACTTCTGCAAAATCGCCGATGTCGTAATTTAGGAGATAATCGGCGGGATTTAAAAAACACTGTATTTTTCCGCTTGCGTCTTCCAAATCAAAAAAAGCCACTTTGCCGTGGATGCGCTGAGTTTTTATCCTTCCCACCAGGTAAAATTCCTTTTTAGTTAATCGCCAAAACCAGAATTTATCGAGAATTTTTTTAATCTCGAAGTCGCGCCTAATTTTCGCCGGATACGGATTTTTGTTTCCGGCCTTGATATTTTCAAGCTTTTCAATTCTCGTTTGACGTAATTCTTCTAAGGTTGGCATAAATTAAAATTTTTATATATCGATATACCGAATTTATTTTTCTATTTTAAGAATTTTATATTTTACAATTCCTCCCGGCGTTTTAATTTCAATTTCTTCTCCTATTTTTCTGCCTAAAAACGCGCTTCCAAGCGGCGATTCGTTTGAAATTTTACCTTCCTGGGGCCTGGCTTCGGCCGAGCCGACAATGGTAAATCTTTCGGCATTATTGGGAACGGACTTAACTTCTATCGTCGAGCCGATTCTAACAATATCTTCCGTGCTCGGCGTTTCTATAACCACCGCATTCTTTAACAATTCCTCCAATTCGGCGATTCTCGATTCATTAAGAGATTGCGCTTCTTTAGCCTCAAAGTATTCGGCATTTTCGGATAGATCCCCCAAGTCCTTGGCTTCTTGCAAGCGCTTGGCGATTTCCTGGCGCTTTTTTGTTTTTAACTCCTGAAGCTCTTTTTTAAGCGACTCAATCCCCTCTTGGCTCAAATAAGTTTGATTTGCCATAAATTTCTAAAATTTAGAATAATAATGAATAAATTTATTATTTATTTAGTTTATCGTAATTTTTATTATAATACCATTCAAAAACTTGCTTGGCAACGGGAACGGCGGCCGTTGAGCCCTCTCCCGCGCCTTCAATTACTATCGCAATTGCGATTTCCGGGTTATCGTACGGGGCAAAGCCGACAAACCAGGCGTTGGTTTTTCTAAAAGTGTTGGTTACCTGAGCCGTGCCGGTTTTCCCCGCGACTTTAATCGGCAAATCATTCAGCAAATAAGCGGAGCCCTCGGTTACCGCCTTTCTCATCCCCTCTTTTACGATTTTAATTTTTTCTTTATCAATATTGATATCTCTTATTATTTCCGGCTTGAATTCTTTAATAGTATTATTTCCGGCATCGGTTATTTTTGAAACAACCTTCGGCTTATAGAGGATTCCGTCATTGGCGACGGCGGATATGGCCGCGGCCAGCTGAAGCGGCGTTACCAGCACGTCTCCCTGGCCGATTGAGACATTGTAAGTGTCGCCGGTATACCAAGCTTCGTTTTTAGCTGATTTTTTCCAGGCCGGATTGGGAACGAGGCCGCTTGATTCCGCCGGCAAATCAATGCCGAGAAACAACCCGAATCCGAACATTTTTAAATATTTTTCTATTTTTTCAATTCCCAATCCTTTGATATTGCCATAGCCGCCGCCGATGACATAAAAATAAACATTAGCCGAAACAGCGATGGCTTTTCTTATATCGACAAAACCATGAGCCTTCCAATCGTGAAAAATATAAGTTATGTCGGGATCATATTGATTTTTGATCGTGATATAACCGAGTGTGTCGTCAACTTTGTAATCAGGCGAAACCACATTTTCATTTAAAGCCGCGGCGGCAATAAAGGGCTTGATTGTAGACCCCGAAGAATAAGCGCCGCTGACGGCCCGATTAAAAAACGGCTTTCGTTTGTCTTTTATAATGGCCTGATATGCTTTGTCATCCAAACTGCTATTAAAAATATTATTGTCAAAATTCGGCAAACTGACTAAAGACAAAACCTCTCCAGTTTTAGGATTTAAAACAACAGCCGCCGCTCCGGTTGAATTTGTTTCTATAATTTTTTCGTTTAAAACGCCGGTGAGCAGCCGCTCGAGATCTTTATCTGCATTCAGTATTAAATTATTGCCCGTTTTTGGCTCTTCAGCCACCAATGTTTTAAGAACGTTATTATTGGAATCAACCATGACCGCTAATTTACCCGGCGTTCCCCTTAATTCATTCTCATATTGGAGTTCAAGGCCGTCTTTGCCGATATAATCCAAAATAGAATAATAAGAATCGGTCTTAAGATCATTACTTGATACTTTTCCGGTATATCCGAGTAAATGGGAAAAGAGTGGCCCTTCTATATAATTACGCTCGGCTTCTTCACTGATAAATACCGCTGGAATTTTTATTAATTGAGCCTCTAAATCAATTAAAACGTCTTTTGGCAAATCAGAAACCAATAAAACCGGTTCGGTTGTTTCCCGATTAAGGGTTTTAAAAAAATCAGAAATTTCAGTTTTATTTTTTTGAAGCGCCCTGGCCAGCGCTTCAACCCAGTTGTCTGTTTTTTCCTTTTTAGGAATATCGGCCGGAATAACAAATAAATTGAAATTCATAACATTATCGGCAAGAATTTTACTGTTTCTATCGTAGATGATGCCCCGCGGCGACTTGTTGCGGTAAAGACGCACGCTGTTTTTACCGGCGCGGTCTTCATAAAAATCACCCTGTTGAATTTGAAGCCAAAAAGCCCTGCCAAGCAGCAGAATAAAAAGTGAAAAAGCGGCTATCAAAATAATGAAAAGCCACCCATTATTCAATGGGGTTTCTAATTTGGACGCGGCCTTTTTGTCAAGAAGAATTTCTTCGGGCTCAATTTGCCGATCCCGTAGAAAGATATTTTTAGCCATTAATTAAAAATTTTTTGCTTAACAATTTAAAAATCATGAATGATGCCGCGGCGGTTATTGCAAGTTCCGATAAAAATCCGAAATTTAAAAAATAAAAACCGGCGTTTTCAAAACTGCCGCGGTTTAATAAAGCGAGCCCGTTGACAGTCAAGAGCGTTAATAAACGGTTTAAAATGACGGCGATAAGCGACATAAATATTACATTTTCTGCTTTTAACGTAAAAAAGGCGGTTTTATAAATAATCAAAAGGCAAAAACTAAGCAATACCAAAATTAAACTACTGACTCCAAAAGTTGAAAAGTGATTTGTGTCGATAAAAAGGCCGAAAATAAAACTAAAAAAAAGAGCGCTTTTGTCATACTTAACAAGTATCAGAAACAAAATCAATAAAAGAAATAAATTTAATCCCCACAAAGACGGATTTAAAAATGAAATTTGAAAAACCGCTAAAAACAATACGGCCAGTGATGTCAATAAAATCAGTAAAACCGCTTTCATTCGGCATTATTAATAATAAATACATTCGTAAATTCTCGGAAATCCGCGGCTATTTCAACTTCGGCGGCATTAAATACTTCTTGATCAGCTGACTTTATTTTTTTTATTTTTCCTATTATAAGCCCTTTCGGCCAAATGCCGTCGGTGCCGGAAGAAATAATCGGCTCTTCTATCTCCGGATTCTTGTTTTTAGGGATAAGGTCAAAACTGACGCTTGAACCCAGTCCCCTAATTAATCCGGGGGTTTTACTATACAGAGCAATAACGCTTATCCGGCTTTGAGTGTCTAAAATGGTTCTTACTTCGGCGCTATGGTAGTTGGCGTTAATAATTTTTCCGATAAGGGTTTTGCCTTTTCCAATAACAACCATGTTGTTTTTGATGCCTTCGGCGGCGCCTTTACTTATCATAAACGAGCGATTGTTTTGAAAATCCCGCCCGATAACATCCGCGGAATAAATATTAGTCAAGTCTTTTGATAATCTTAGCTGCTCTTTTAATAAATCGTTTTTTTCTTCAAGTTCTCTTAATTTCGTTAATTTAGCGTATAATTCCAGATTTTCTCCGCGCAAAGCAATGTTTGATTCTTTAAGATTTTTGATATTTAAAATCGCGCTTTGCCAAAAAATTAAAATGTTTCTAATTTTACTAAGCAATATTTCAAAAGGCATTAAAATGTCGCTTAATTTCTGCTTTAAAAATAAAACCGCCTGGCTTTGATTTAAAAAAATTATCGCCAGACCCAATAGTAAAAGAATAAAAAATGTTAAGAAATTGTTTTTTATCATCAACTACTGACTAATACTTCTCTTAAAGCGTCAATGTCTTCAAGAATTATTCCGCAACCTCGGACCACCGCGGTTAAAGGATCTTCTGAAAGACGAGTCGGGATGCCCACCGACTGGGTAACCAGATCCGAAAGACCTCTTAATAAACTGCCTCCGCCGGCTAAAATTATGCCCCGGGTCATTAAATCGGCAATAAGTTCCGGAGGCGTTTCTTCTACCACTTCTCTGATTTCTGAAATTATGGCGTTTATAGAAGGCAGAAGAGCTTCCCGGATTTGAGCATCGGTTACAATAATTTCTTTGGGCAGGCCGCTGATAAGATCCCGGCCCCTTACGGCAGCCGTTAGTTCTTCTTTGAGCGGAAGAGCCGATCCTATTAAAATTTTTACATCTTCGGCGCTTTTTTCACCTAATAATAATTGGAAGTGGTCCCGGGCATACTGCATAATGTCTTCATTCATTCTGTCTCCTGCGATTCTTAAATTGCGGGAAGCCACAATACCGCCGAGAGAAATTACCGCTATGTCCGTCGTTCCTCCTCCAATATCAACAATCATGTTGCCGACGGCTTCTGAAATCGCCAGACGAGCGCCGATAGCCGCCGCCATCGGTTCTTCAACAAGATAAACTTCTCTGGCTCCGGCATTTTTAGCTGCGTCTTCAACGGCGCGCCGTTCCACTTCGGTAACGCCCGACGGAATTCCGATAACAACCCTCGGGCGCACTAAAAATCTATAGGCGTCCTTGTGGACTTTATTAAAAAAATAACGAAGCATTTGTTCCGTCACTTCAAAATCGGAAATCACTCCTTCTATCAGCGGCCGGATGGCCACAATGTGAGCCGGCGTTCTCCCGATCATTTTTTTAGCTTCAGCGCCGACGCTTAAAACCTGGTCGGTTTTTTTATTGATGGCAACGATTGACGGTTCATTAATGATGATGCCGCGGCCTCTGACATAAACCAAAGTATTGGCAGTTCCTAAATCTATGCCGATATCTTTTGAAAACCATTTAAAAATTTTATCTAACATTTTTAAAATTTTGAATCTTGAAATTTCGAAATCTTTAGCAACCTTGGCATTGTTTTACTCCTCTCTTTTATTTCCACTGATTCCTTAGCCAGGGTTTTTTCACTTATTACTATTCTTTTTGGGATACCGATTAAATCGGCGTCGGCGAACTTCTCGCCGGGCGACTTATCATCGCGGTCATCGTATAACACTTCGATGCCTTTATCAAGAAGCATTTTATAAATTTTTTCCGCCGCTTTTTTGACTTTTTGGTCAGAACTTTTCCCGCCTAAGGCGGATCCGCCTCTGGCGGATATTTCAATAAGATGCGTTTTAAACGGTGCCGCTGTTTCCGGCCAAATAATACCCTTTGAGTCGTTGTGTGTCTCAACAATAACAGCCATCAACCTGTCTAAACCAATGCCATAAGAGCCCATGATGGCCAATTCTTTCTTACCCTTTTTATTTGTAAAATAAATATCAAACGGCTTTGAATATTTTATCCCCAGTTTAAAAGTATGACCGAGCTCTATGGCGTTTTTGCCATTTAATTTATCTTCCCCGATTTCGGCCGGCATCATAAATTCATGGGACTCCGAGCCTCCCATGATTCCGGAATCGGCTTTGACCGGGACCGCCTTAAGGTCTAATCGCTTAAAGATATTTTGATAAGCGCCGAAGACCTTTTTGTAGGTCTTATCAAGCTCTTTTTCATCCCTGTCAAAAGAATAAGCGTCCTGCATTATAAATTCGCGCAGGCGCAAAAGGCCGCCGCGGGGCCGGGCTTCGTTTCTAAGTTTTATCTGGAATTGATTTAATAAAACGGGCAAATCATTATAATTTTGAATAAATCTAACCGCCATATCAGCCATTGATTCTTCGTGAGTCATTGAAAGCACCAGTTCTTGCCCTCCCTGCGATTTCAGCCGCCACAATTCTTTACCGATTTCATGATAGCGGCCGGTTTTTTTCCAGATTTCGGCAGGATGAATCACCGGCATTATTATTTCTTGGGCGCCGATTTTATCGAGTTCTTCGCGGATTACCTGTTCAATTTTTTTTAAAACTTTAAAACCCAGCGGCAAAAAGCTAAAAAGGCCGGAGGATAATTGTTTTACAAATCCCCCGCGGGTTAAATAAATGTGGCTTACGGCCTCGGCGTCTTTCGGCGCCTCCCTCAAAGTTTTCCCAAAAAGTTTCGATTGTTTCATATATGTTATCTTAATCTTAATATATCTCTGTATGTTATCAAAATAGCTAATGCGAGAAGCAAGGCCAGGCCGAGGCCGTGGATAGCATTTTCTATTTTTGGGTTGACTTTACTGCCTTTTATTTTTTCTATCGCCAAAAACAGAAGCCGGCCGCCGTCTAAAGCCGGAAACGGCAACAGGTTTAAAACGGTTAAATTTAAAGAAATCAAGGCCACTAATTGTAAAAGGTAGATAAAACCCAGATTCGCGGCTTGCCCAGTCAAAACCGCTATACCAACCGGGCCGGAAATTTCTTGAGGAATTTTTCCGGCTATTAAAATATTTTTTATCAAATTAAAAAATCCCTTGATTATTTCCCAGGTAATTATCAAAGATGATTTTAAGCCAAGCCAAACGCTTTGATACCACGGATAAGAAACAGTGCCTGTTTTAGCCAAGGCAATTCCCAAAGCTCCCTCCCCTTCTGGGGGATTTATCCTAGGAATGGCTTTAATTTCTAAATTATCTTTACCCCTTTGGATTTTCAGAGCTATTTCTTTGCCTTTATGACTATTAACAAAATTTTGAAAATCTATTATTTCATCTCCGCCAAAGGCGGATCCGCCTTTGGCGGAAAAATTTTTTATTGAGTCGCCGAGTTTAATGCCGGCAATTTCCGCCGGCGAATTCGGAACGATTGCCACAATTTGAATATTAATGTTTTTAGCCAGCGCCTTATTATTTTCATCAATAATTTGGGGCAATCCAATGTTGAAACCGACGATCAGCAAAAAAACCGCCAAAATGAAATTCATCGCGACGCCGCTTACGGTAATCAAGCCCCTTATTCCGGCGGATTTTGAAGAAAAACTTTTGGGATTATCGGTATTATTTCCGTCTTCTCCCAATATTTTTACAAAACCGCCCAACGGCAAAAGATTAACAGAATAAGTTGTTTCTCCTTTTTTAAAGCTAAAAATTTTTGGCGGGAAACCAAATCCGAATTCTTCTACCGTAAGCCCGCTTTTTTTGGCAGCCATAAAATGGCCCCATTCATGGGCTAAAACCAAAATCGCCAAAACTATAATAAAAATTATTAAAGTCATTACGTTTCTTTTATCTCTTTTTCTTTTGATTTAGCCAAACCCTCAAGTATTTTATTTGTCTCATCAATGGCCTGCTGAACTTTTTCTTTCATTTTAAATCTTTCATCTTCAGTCATGGTCCTGGCCGAAAAAGAATCGCTTATTTCTTTCATTATTTCATCCCGGCTGCCGCGGCTTTTAATCTTGGCTTCTTCTAATTTGGAACTGATGATTTTAATCAGCGAATTTCTCCGCTCTTCGGTGAGCTGGGGAATATTTATTCTAATCAAGTTTTTATCGACGATCGGGCTTAAACCCAGGTCGGAGGTTAAAATGGCCTTTTCTATCGCCTGAAGGGCGTTTTTATCCCAGGGTTCTACGGCTAAAATCCGCGATTCCGGCACCGAGATGGAGGCAATTTGTTTTAATGGGGTCTTAACGCCGTAGTAATCAACCGTGATATTTTCAATTAACGCCGGTGTGGCGCGGCCCACCCTCAAACTGCCCAGTTCGGATTTAAACGATTCTTCTGTTTTTTTGAGGTTGTTTTTAAATTTTTCTAAAATATTCATAATAAACTTAAAATCAATTCATCATAGGCGAATTTCGGGTTGATGTTGGTCTCGTTTAATTTAAAATAAATATTTTGGTTTATCTTAATAAGATTATTTAATTCTTTTGTTGGACCGGATAAAAGCTTTTCTCTTAAAAAATTAATCCATAATCTAAAAAACTCTGTCGGTTTATAAGCCAGATTTTCTAGGCAAAGATATTTATTTGGAAAATTAGCATTAAACATTTGGTTGAACGTTTCAAGTGTTTTTTTGTCTATTGATGGAGAATCTTTTTTAATTCGCCAAAAAGGCAATTTTACGCCCCTTGACGTAATTGTATCTAAAATTGAATCCGGGCTTTTTACGCAGATTATAGTAAGCGCGTAATCCGGCGCTTCCTCAAAAATTTTCAGCAGAGCGTTTTGAGCGAAGTCGTTTAGGTTCTCCCCGTTTTCGATTATCGCGATTTTATAATCCGCCGAATAAGGTCTCAGGATTAGGAATTTTTTCAACTGCCTGATTAAATCGATGGTAATGCCGTTTTGGTTATCCGGTTTGAGCAAAAATAAATCGGGATGAAAATTTTTATCGTTAGACAATAATTTATTCGCGAACCAAAAAGCCGTTTCCCGCTTTGAAACTTCATCGGAACCGTGAAAAATATAGGCATGCGAAAGCATGTTATGCTCCAGACACTTATTTAGGTATTCTTTAATTTGTTTATATTCGGACATTTGGATTTTTAGCGACGCGCCATGATATTTCTTTTATAAATTTCAAGATTTTCGAGCACCAAACCGGCGCCTTTGGCAACGCAAAACAGCGGCTC
>LCEQ01000011.1 GCA_000994805.1 Candidatus Azambacteria bacterium GW2011_GWA2_42_9
TAGCATTTATTGGAATTATAATTGGAGTGTCGTCAGAGCAATATCGTAATTGGCTTATCACTATTGGCGCCCTAGTTCTTGCGTTTTATGCTAGTATTTTTCTCCATGATCCGCTTTTTACAATACTCCAAAGTATCGTAGTTTTTTCTGGATTCTCACAATTATTATATCGCCCTAAATTATATACAACACTTGCATTGATATTAGCCACATTTCTTTCATATTTATTCTTGATATTAAATGGCGAGATTGCCAACATATGGTCATTTATTGGTTCATTGGGGCTTTTGGGCATCGCTTTTGGACTTATAATTTTGCCGAAACGATTTGGTTTTCTGGTTATGGCAGTTGGCGGCGTGTTTCTCACAATATATGCCTATACAGTCTCTGCTTGGGTGTTTTTCCTTCTTAATATCTTTTTCGCCATAGTAAACGTTAAAAAATGGTATAAAAACAAATAACCCCATTCCGGGGTTTTTAGTTTGGACTATTGGCATAAAGTTCAAATACGCTCTATTCTTTTGTCTTTTAAATCAATTGGGAAAATGCGGAAGCCGATTTTTCTAGCATTTTTAATATTTGCCCAATGCCATGGCTCAACAAATCCCTTATGTAAAAGAATTTCTCCCGTATTTAGCACTATAAATCTGTTCCAGCCGCCCCATCCATAAATGGCTCCATTAAAACCAACCCCAATACCAAATTCCGGATGGTAATTTTTAAATTCTGGGTTATGGGAATTAATTCTTGTCCATTCTTCCAAAAAAGCGTCAAAGGAACATACTCCGAACGACTCTTTACCTTTGAAGCGGCGATAATTTTCTCCTTCAAGAGCAATCATTTTGTCAAAAGCGTCGGGTTCATATATA
Organism: Candidatus Azambacteria bacterium GW2011_GWA2_42_9; assembly: GCA_000994805.1. Taxonomy (GTDB): domain Bacteria; phylum Patescibacteriota; class Minisyncoccia; order UBA10092; family UBA10092; genus GWA1-42-19. Next base: position 870 of record LCEQ01000011.1, read on the forward strand.
AATACTGGCATTCTCAAATCCTCTTCTTTCAAGTTTAGGGAACTTATTGAAAATACAATACCATATTTTTAATTTTATAGCAAGTTTTTATTGCGTTGAGTGTTGGAATTTACTAAACATAGGAATAAATTATTTTTCCGTTTTCAAAAATGTGGAAACTATTGGTTTCTTCGGAAACCGTAAAAACGGTCGTGTTTTTAAAAATGTAAGACGAGGTAATGGCCGCTAAATGCCGACTATGAACCTTTTCCTTAAATCCAAATTGTTCGGAAAGATCTTTAAATTGGCCTGGATTAATTTTCTCCGCAACAACTTTCGGCCGTAGACCCTCAATAATAACTCCGGAATGAATAATATTCCCCTTTTTATCAATTAAAATCGCCCCATCAAAATTTATGGTGGTAGAAACATCGTGTCGTCCTGATGGTCTTTTCTTAATTTTCATAATATTAATATGGCGCTTTACGAATATATCCTGGGTCTTATCGGAGATATCGGTGAATTTACCCCATTTTCTCTGCCAACCTAAAATCACAAAAAGCCCGAATTTTTTCTTTCGGCCTATTAAATTTAAAATTAATTTGGCTAATTCCAATTTTAAATAAACCGGTAATTTTATATTCGATTCTTTAAAACCTTTTTCAATTTCAAAAATAATTTCTTTACTTTTCTTTTTATCCATTATTTTTGCCGTGACAATCTTTATACTTTTTTGATTTTCCATCCGGATAAGTTGCTCCGCAGGGGCAGGGATCGTTCCTGCCAACTGTTTTGGCATTCCCTAATTCGCGCGAATGAGCGAATGATTGCGGCGGCCCAACTTGTGATGAAGTCGGTGGTGAGATTTTAAATATCACCGTCGCCACTTGTGCTTCAAAATTCGCCATCAGATCCTTAAACATTTTACGGCTTTCATTTTTATATTCGACCAATGGGTCCCTCTGGCCATAAGCGCGGAGACGGACGCTGTCGCGTAGCGCCTCCATGTCTTCCAAGTGATTCATCCATAAATTATCAAGCGTATTTAACATTACAAATTTTTCCACCTGACGCATTAATTCCGGCCCAATTTCTTTTTCCTTTTTTTCATATAACTCTCCGGATAATTTTGCAAAATAATCAAAAAAATCCTGCCTGCCATTCAAAAACTTCTTGTCATCTTCGTCAAGTGGCATCAAAGCGCTTAAATTTTCAAAAATTTCCTGGCGGTTGATTTCTTTTTCCGTCTCTGCCAAATGAAAATTTAAAATATTTTTAATTTGATTTTCAATGATTTCCAAAACCGCTTCTTTGTTAAGGCCGGATAAAATTTCCTGTCTTTTTTTGTAAACCAGAGTTCGGTGCTGGTTCATTACGTCATCGTATTCCAAAACATGTTTTCTGGCGTCAAAATTAAACCCCTCAATTTTTGTCTGCGCCGACTCTATGGCGCGAGACACCAAATTCGCCTCTATCGGCTGATCTTCGGGGATTTGAAGTGTTTCCATAAGGGTTTTAATTCTTTCGCCTCCGAATATTTTTAAAAGATTATCCTCAAGCGACACGAAAAATTGCGACGAACCCGGATCGCCCTGCCGGCCGCTGCGGCCGCGCAATTGGTTGTCTATGCGGCGAGCTTCGTGACGTTCCGTACCGATAACATGCAAACCGCCCAGTTCGCAGACCCTTCGACTCTGGTCAGGATCTTGGGGGTTTCCCCCCAAGATAATATCAACGCCGCGGCCGGCCATATTGGTGGCTAATGTCATTGCGCCAAGCCGTCCGGCTTGCGCATGGATTGCTGCTTCCTTTTCGTGTTGTTTGGCATTTAAGATCTCGTGTTTTATCCCTTCTCGTTCAAGCATTTTTGACAGCCGTTCGTTATTTTCTATTGAAATCGTACCGATTAAAACCGGTTGTCCCGTTTTATTGCGCTCCTTAACTTCTTCTATAACCGCGCGGAATTTGGCTTCTTCGGTTTTATAAATTTTATCAGGCAGGTTTTTTCTTATCATCGGCTTATGAGTCGGGACCACAACGACGCCAAGATTATAGACCTTGTGAAATTCCTCGGCCGAGGTGGCAGCCGTTCCGGTCATGCCAGCTAACTTTTCATAAAGGCGGAAAAAGATCTGGAAAGTTATTGTCGCAAGCGTCCTTGATTCCTGCTGAACCCTAACTCCCTCTTTGGCCTCAATTGCCTGATGGAGCCCTTCCGAATAACGGCGGCCAGCCAAAAGCCGTCCGGTAAATTCATCAACGATAACAATTTCGCCATTTCTGACAACGTAATCCTTATCTCTGAAAAAAAGCGTCTGGGCCTTAAGCGCTGTTTCCAAATGATGAACATAGCGGATTCCTTTTTCATCGTAAATATTTCCAAAGCCGAGTATTTTCTCTACTTTGTTTAATCCTTCTTCATTTATAATGGCCGTCCGCATTTTTAAATCAACGTTGTAGTCCTCGTTTTCCTTAAGTCGTGGCACAATTTTACTAAATGTTTCATAAAGTTTCGGCGACTGCGCATCGGGCATTGAAATAATCAGGGGCGTTCTCGCCTCGTCGATTAAAATACTGTCAACCTCATCAACAATCGCAAAATATCTTCCGGGGCTGATTACTTGCGAGAGATCGGCAACCAGATTGTCGCGAAGATAATCAAAACCGAATTCGGTGTTTGTGCCATACACAATGTCGCAGGCGTAGGCGTCTTTTTTCGCAGCCGGCCGCAAAAATTCATGGACAACCTTGTCGCTATGTTTCGGGTCATAAATATAACTGCCGTCTGAATTTATGCAGCCAACAGAGAGCCCCAAAAAATCATAAATCTGCCCCATCCAAACGGTGTCTCGCCGAGCCAAATAATCGTTAACGGTAATGATATGAACCTGATTTTTTAGAGCGTTTAAATATACCGGCAAAGTGGCGGTTAAAGTTTTACCTTCGCCCGTTGCCATTTGGGCGATTTTGCCCTGATGCAGCGCAATGCCGCCTAAAATTTGGACATCAAAATGTCTCTGTTTTAAAGTTCTTTTTGAAGTTTCTCTTACCGCCGCAAAGGCCTCGGGAAGCAAATCATCAAGCGTTTCGCCCGATAATAAACGTTTTTTGAAATTTTCGGTTTTTATTTTTAATTCTTCGTCAGACAGCTTTAAATAATTTCAATATTTTCCCGTTAAAAGCCTCTTAAAAAGACGGGCTCCTTTTCTATACAGAGATATATTTTTTTCTTTATTGCCTTTTATTTTCCTCTGAAGCTCGTCTTTAACCTTATCTATCGCCACTCTTAAATCCCATTCTTCGGCCACAGATCGAATCAACCGGCCGGGAATTGTTAAATTAACTTCGGCTTTAAAAACATCGCCTTTTTGGTGATGCCTTGTCGTTTTAGCCAGTTCAACGTCGGCAAAAATACTCTCGTCTTTGGGTAAAAATTTATCAAGCGAATTTATTTTTTCCTCAAGATAATCCGCTATGCTTGGCGTGAGTGGAAAATTTTTTGTTTTAGTAATTATTTTCATGGTTCAACAAGTTCGCCACAAATAGATTGGACTCTTAAAGGGATCCGGGAGAGACTAACCCCAATTCAAATGTCTTTAAGTGGGTTGTCAGTAAGCACCGGATCCCTCTAAAAGTCCAATCCATACTTGATTATATAACATAAAAAACATTTAAAAAAGCTCAAAGCCCTCCGAAAGAGGGCTTTGCGCCGACACTGAATTGGTTTTCCGCCTTTCGGCGAATCACCCACTTATCCACAGTATAGCGCATCTATAATCAAAAGTCAAGTAGTTACAGATTCGCAATATTAAATTTTTCTTTTTCGCCTTTGAAAAGAAATTGCGAATCGGTGCGCTTCATTTCTTACTTGCTGCAAAACCTGGCGGGAAGTAAGCAGTATTTTTTTAACCGACGGCTTCGTGTTTTGGAAATACAGCTTGTCGCCTTCCGCCGCGCTTCCGCTGTGCCCCAAAATTTTGACGATGCCGATAACCGGAACAAAAATGTTCCGCTTCGCCAGAACATTTTTGGCAGCCGTAATCTGATTTCTGCCGCCATCAATTAAAACAACGTCGGGCTTGCCCCATTCGTCATGGTTAAACCGCCTTTCCAGAATTTCAGACAACATCGCCATGTCGTCAAACTTGTTTTCCATGTTTCTTATTTTAAACAGGCGGTATTTGGAATTGTCGGCCTCGCCGTTTATAAAAACCGACATTGCTCCAACCGGTTCGCTGCCATGAAGATGGGAGATATCGAAACCCTCTATCCGCTGCACGGAATTTCCAATTTTCAATTTCCAATTTCCAATTTTTGAATTACTTATTAATGCTACATCCTGAACGTGTTTTAAGGCATAAAATGCTTTCGGATCTGTTTTTTTAAGTTTTTTGAATAATCTTTTATGTTCGCCCTTGAAAAGCAAGGTTAAATTTTTAATATTTTTTTGATAATCTTTTTTAGAAATCGCGCCAACGCAAATCCCCGGGCAAAGCCCGATTTGATAATCAAAACAGGGCTTGCCTTGATTGGGCCTACACATACCAAACGGAAATATTTTTCTTGCCAAGTTCAATGCGATTTTAAGAATTCTATAGCTCTGATACGGACCAAAAACGTTGTTTTTGGAAGCATATTTTTCCACTTCGCGGCCTCTCGCGATAAAAGGACGGGGAAAATCTTCCTTCGGGATCACCAAATAAACAAACGAGCGATTATCTTTTTCTTTAATATTATATTTTGGCAGATATTTTTTTATCGCGTTGGCTTCCAAAATAACCGCCTCCAGAACCGAACCGGCTTTTTTAAACGAAACATTATCCGCTTCGCCGACCATTTCAAAAATTCTCGGATCTTTGGTCCGGAAATAACTCGCGATTCTTTTTTTAAGCAATCCAGCTTTTCCAACATAAATTTTTTCGCCTTTTTTAGAAAACCAATATATACCCGGTTTGTTCGGAATTTTTTTAGTTATTGATTTCATAAAACTTTTTTAAGATATTGGCCGGTGTAGGAATTTTTGTTTTTGGAAACTTCTTCCGGCGTGCCGCAGGCGACAACTTTACCGCCCTTGTCGCCGCCCTCCGGCCCTAAATCAATAACATAATCAGCGCATTTTATAACGTGGAGATTATGTTCAATCACAACGACCGTGTTGCCGCGCTTTACCAACTCATCTAAAACCCTAAGAAGCATCTTAATATCTTCAAAATGAAGCCCGGTTGTCGGCTCATCCAGAAGAAAAAGCGATTTACGATGCATCGGCCGCGCCAAGTATTTTGCTAGTTTAATGCGCTGGGCCTCACCCCCCGAAAGCGTCGTCGCCGACTGGCCGAGCCGGATATAGCCCAAACCGACTTGGTTTAAGACCTTTAGTTTATCAGCTATTGTGTAAATATCTTTAAAAATATCACACGCTTCTTCAACAGTCAGATTTAAAACATCGGCGATGTTTTTTCCTTTATAACGGACCTCCAGCGTTTCATTGTTGAATCTTTTACCGCGGCAAACATCACAGGTCACTAAAACCGGCGGCAAAAAATGCATTTCAATAAGTTTTGAACCGGCGCCTTCGCAGGCCTCGCAGCGGCCGCCCGAACGGTTGAATGAAAATCTTGAAACGCCGAAACTGCGTTCTTTTGCCTCCGGCAAAAAAGCAAACAAATCCCTTATCGGGGTAAAAACACCCGTATAAGTTGCTGGATTGGAACGTGGCGTCCGGCCGATCGGCGATTGGTCAACCTCGATAACGCTGTCAAGGTATTCAAAACCTAAAACTTTTGCCACGCCGTGAGTTTCTTTATTTATATGATCAATTCCACGCCTCGCGCCCTTGCTTAAGATATCAAAAACCAAAGTTGACTTGCCGCTTCCTGAAACACCGGTAATGCAGACAAAACGCCGCAAAGGAATATCTGTGTTGATGTTTTTGAGATTATTCGCCGTTGCGCCGACAATTTTTATTTTTTCCTGCGATCCGGTTCTTCGCAACTGAGGAATTTCAATTTCTTCTTCGCCTTTTATATATTTTACGGTCAGAGAATTATGTTTGTAATTTTTCTTTAAGATTTCCTTCGTTTCCTGCGCTAAAACCACTTCACCGCCGTGCCGCCCCGGCCCGGGCCCGAGATCAACCAGATAATCCGAATCATTAATAGTTCTTTCATCATGTTCAACAACAATCACGGTATTGCCCAAATCGCGCAACTCTTTGAGGGTCTTTAAAAGACGCTCGTTGTCCCGTTCGTGCAATCCAATCGTCGGTTCGTCTAAAACGTAAAGCGTTCCGGAAAGTTTGGAGCCGATCTGCGAGGCGAGACGAATTCTCTGCGACTCGCCGCCCGATAAACTTCCGGCCTCTCGGTTTAAAGCAATATAATCCAGACCGACTTCGAGTAGAAAGCTCAGACGCGAAATGATTTCTTTTAATACGGTTTTGGCAATTTCTTTTTCGCTCGCTTTTAATTTATCTTCCATATTAATGAAAAATTCGTACGCCTTGTCTATAGTCAGCGCCGACACTTCGGCAATATTTTTCCCGCCAGAGGCGGGTCCGCCTTTGGCGGATATTTTCACAGACAATGCCGCGTTATTGAGCCGATTGCCTTCGCACTTATGGCATGGTTCATCGCTGTAAATGAATTCTTTGCCGAGACCATGGCAATTTTCACAGGCACCATAAGGACTATTGAAAGAGAAAAGCCGCGGTTCGATTTCGGCGAAAGCGAAATCATCTCTGGGACAAGACCATTTTGAAGATAAAATAATCTCTTTATTTTCAATCAAAACCTTTATCAGCCCCTTGCCGTATTGGAGCGCCGAATCCACCGCTTCGCTCAATCGGGAAGCATCGGAAGGCAAAAGGTTGTCCACCACCAAATCAATATTGTGAGCTTTGTATCGCGACAAGTTGATTCTGTCGTGAAGAGAATAAAATTTGCCGTCAACGCGTATTTGCGAGAACCCGTCGGAAAGCAAGTCATAAAGCAATTGGTAATATTCCCCTTTCCGGCCGCGAACGACCGGCGCCAGAACGACAATCGGTTTTCCCTTGGCCCCCTCGACAACGACGTCTATCATTTCTTGCGGAGAAAGTTTTCTGATTTCTCCGCCGCAAAGCGGGCAAAACGGCTTGCCGAGTCGCGCGAACAAAACCCGCATGTAGTCATAAATTTCCGTAAGCGTGGCCACGGTTGAACGCGGATTATGCGAGTGCCCCTTCTGATCAATGGCAATGGCCGGCGAAAGTCCGGTGATTTCTTCAACATCCGGCGCGTCCATCTGCCCTAAAAACTGCCTTGCATAAGGAGACAGAGATTCGACATATCGCCTTTGGCCTTCGGCAAAAATCGTATCAAAAGCCAAGCTGGACTTGCCGCTTCCAGAAACGCCGGTAAAAACTATTAATTTGTTTTTCGGGAGTGTAAGATCAATATTTTTCAGATTATGAACTTTGGCTCCCTTTATTATTATTTTATCATTCATAAATCATGTCTTTAACGCTTTTAATAATGCCCTTGGGCGTAATGCCGTGTTTTTTGTTGTATTTAATCTGAAGTTCGCGTCGGCGGTTGGTCTGCCTTATCGCCTCTTTAATCGAGCCGGTAAAGGTATCGGCGTATAAAATAACTTTGCCGTTGATATTTCTTGCGGCACGGCCCATCGTCTGAATAAGCGAAACATCGGAGCGCAAGAATCCTTCTTTGTCGGCATCTAAAATCGCGACTAATGATACCTCCGGCAGATCAAGCCCTTCGCGCAAGAGATTGATGCCGACCAAAACATCAAAAATGCCTTTTCTAAAATCGGTCAGAATCGTTGCCCGTTCCAATGTTTTAATATCGCTATGCATATATCTGGCTTTAATGCCGCGCGCTATCAGAAATTCCGAAAGTTCTTCAGCCATTTTTTTGGTAAGCGTCAGTGCCAAGATTCTTTCTTTAAGCGGCAATCTTTTTTCTATTTCTTTAATTAAATCGTCGATCTGGCTCTTTCCCGTTTTACGGTCAAACACCGAACGGACTTCAACTTCGGGATCAACCAAGCCCGTGGGCCTGATAACCGCTTCAACGACTTTTTTGGAATTTTCAAATTCAAAATCGCCGGGAGTGGCCGATGTAAAAATAATCTGGCCCGTTCGCTCTTCAAACTCTTTAAAATTAAGCGGTCGGTTGTCCATCGCTGACGGCAAACGGAAGCCATGCCGGACTAAAACCCGCTTGCGGCTCTGATCACCTTCATACATTCCGCGGATTTGCGGCACGGCAATATGCGACTCGTCAATAATAGTTAAAAATCCGTTTGGCACTCCGAATTATTCCAAAAGCGTTGATGGCGACTCTCCCGGTAATTTTCCCGTTAGATGGCGGGAATAATTTTCAACGCCATGGCAATAACCGATGGCTCTTATCATTTCAACGTCAAACTTGGTGCGCCTTTCCAGCCGTTCGGCTTCAAGCAGAAGGCCCGATTTTGTAAGGTGCGCCAATCTTTCCTTAAGTTCCGCTTTTATTTCTTTAATCGCCCGCTCTCTCTCCGGTTCGGTTGAAATGAAGTGTTTGGGCGGAAAGATTATAATTTCCCTCTGGGGAATAAAATTTTGCCCGGATTTATTTAAGTAATCAGCAAACGCCATTGATGCAACTTTTTGGCCGCTTAATTCTATGCGATAAATAATTTCTTCGCTTGCAGGCATTATTTCAAAAATATCGCCGCGCACACGGAAAGCCCCCCTTTTGAGCGACGGGCGCGTCCTTTCAAAATGCATTTTTACAAGCTGGCGAATCAGATCGCCGCGGGTAATCGGCTTATCAATTTTTAAATTTAGGGTTGCGCCGAAATATGTTTCCGGAACGCCTAAATTATAAATGCAGGAAACTGAAGCGACAATTATAACGTCTTTCCTTGTCATTAAGGCACTAGTCGCAAAATGGCGCAGGCGGTCTATCTCTTCATTAATCATCGCTTCTTTATCTATATATGTATCGGTAACGGGAATATATGCTTCCGGCTGGTAGTAATCGTAATAAGAAACGAAGTAGCAAACTTTATTTTCGGGAAAAAAATTTTTATATTCGGAATAAAGCTGAGCTGCCAGAGTTTTGTTGGGCGCGATAACCAAAGCCGGCTTGCCGATTTTTTCTATGACGCTCGCCATAATAAACGTTTTTCCGCTTCCGGTAACGCCCTCAAGCGTCTGATAGCGGTTTCCGCTTTGAACGCTTTTAATCAGTTCTTTGATGGCTCTTGGCTGGTCACCAGCTGGTTTAAATTGTGATATAAGTTTAAATTTGGACATATAACCAAACGCCCCGGTTTTGAGACACCGAGGGTAAGTGATTTATTTAGTTGATAGTTATTATACTAAATTTAAATAAAAAGTCAACAAGACTTTAATTTTTATATTTTGATATAATTACTTTAAATATGGAAAATAGGACTGAGCAGATGAAAAAAATAAAAGATGAAATTGTAGCGGCTAAAGATTCGCCGCTTTATGATTTTCGCGTGAAAAATAAGTACTTTCCGGTTATCGGCGAAGGGAGCCATAACGCCAAAATAATGTTTATCGGCGAAGCGCCCGGAAAAAATGAAGCCGAAACCGGCCGCCCATTTTGCGGCGCTTCGGGAAGAGTTTTAGGCGAACTTCTGGCTTCAATCGGCATTGATAGAAAAGAAGTTTATATAACCAATATCGTTAAAGACCGGCCGCCGGAAAACCGCGACCCTCTACCGAATGAAATCGAATTCTACGCGCCGTTTTTAGACCTGCAGATTGAAATAATAAAGCCGGAAATCATTGCTACGCTCGGCCGGTTTTCAATGGCTTATATAATGAAAAAATTCGGACTGGAATCCGAACTAAAATCAATCAGTGCTATTCACGGCAAAGTTTTTATCGCCCAAACTTCTTATGGCTCGGTTAAAATAATCCCCCTCTACCACCCAGCCGTCGCCGTCTACGGCACCAACAAAGAAATCCTGAAAAAGGATTTTAAGGTTTTGAAAGAGTTTATTAAATAACAAAAGTCCCGCGTTCGCGGGACTTTTGTTATGAAAAATTTTTTAGGCCTTGCCCTGGCGTTTAACGCGGACGCGGTTGAGTTCGCTGAGAACTTGTTTTCTTAGGCGGACGCTTTTTGGCGCCACCTCTAGATATTCGTCGTCGCCGACAATTTCGAGCCCTCTTTCAAGAGTGATTTCAAACGGCGGAGTTAATGTAATCGCTTCATCGGAGCTCTTGGAGCGGACATTAGTAAGATTTTTGCCTTTGGTCGGGTTTACAGCCATGTCATTGCCTTTCGCGGTATTGCCGATAACCATGCCTTCAAAAACCTTGGTGCCGGCGCCGATATAAAGCGTTCCCCTTTCCTGAAGATTCCACAGTGAATAGCCGAGCGCCTTACCATCGGCCATTGAAACCATTGAACCGAAAACCTGCCGGTCAATATCTCCGACAAACGGCCGGAAACCGATTACCCGGCTGTAAATAATGCCTTCGCCCTTCGTCTCTATCACGAATTCCCCGCGATAGCCCAACAGTCCCCGCGTCGGAATTTCAAAAACCAATCTCGTGTGATTCTGGTCGGGCTCGATGCTCGCCATCGCGCCTTTTCTTTTTGATAATCTTTCAATAACCGAGCCGGACATGGTGTTCGGAACATCTACGACAACTTCTTCAAACGGCTCTAGTGTCTTTCCCGAAGAATCTTCTTTAAAAATAACCTGGGGCTTGGACACCTGGAGTTCATAGCCCTCGCGTCTCATGTTTTCCAGAAGTATCGCGATATGCAATTCGCCCCGTCCGTAAACTTTAAAATAATCCCCCGCCGAAAAATCAATTTTTAACCCGACGTTCACTTCGAGCTCCCGCTCCAATCTCTCCCGCAGTTGGCGGCTCGTGACGAATTTGCCTTCGCAACCGGCAAACGGCGAATTGTTGACCAAAAAATTAAGCGATATCGTCGGCTCGTCGATGTTGATGGCCGGCAAGGCGTTCTGATTGGGATCGGCACAAACCGTCTCGCCGATAAAAATATCCGAAAGACCGGCAATCATTATAATGTCGCCGGCCGACGCTTCCACGACCTCTTTTCTCTTAAGGCCTTCAAAAGTGAAAATTTTGTTTATTTTTCCCGCCCTTACCTCGCCAGTGGCGTTTTTTACGAACACATTACCCGCTTTAACAACTCCTTCGTAAATCCGACCAATGGCGAGGCGCCCCATAAAATTATCGTAGGCCAGATTAAACGGCTGGATTCTTAAGGGCTTTTGATTTAGCTCCTGCGAAGACGCTTCCGGAACTTCTTTGAGTATTGTTTCAAGAAGCGGCGAAAGATTTTTTGAATCGTCGGTTAACTTATTTTTGGCAACACCTTCTTTGGCTATGGCGTAAACCGTGGAAAAATTGAGCTGGCTGTCACTCGCTCTCAAATCCATAAAAAGCTCCAGCACTTTTTCATGGACCCAATCGGGCCTGGCCGCCGGCTTGTCTATTTTATTGATAACCACAATCGGCTTTAAGCCGAGCTCTAAAGATTTTTTCAAAACGAATTTGGTCTGGGGCATCGGCCCTTCCTGGGCATCCACCACCAAAACAACAGAATCGATTGAACGAAGGACGCGCTCCACCTCCGAACCAAAATCGGCGTGGCCCGGAGTGTCCACGATGTTTATCTTCGTATCCTTATAAAAAATAGAGGCATTTTTTGAGTAAATCGTAATACCGCGCTCCAGTTCCAGCGCGTTTGAATCCATGCTCACGCCTTCTTCCACCGCGCCTGTCTGGCGCATCAAAGCGTCGGTTAAAGCGGTTTTGCCGTGGTCAACATGGGCGATAATGGCGATGTTCCTGATTTTCATAAAAAAATGCCGGCTTCCCAGCACAATTACTATAAATATATACCATAATTTACGCGGCCTGTCAAAGCGAGCTTGAATTCAGCTTCTAAGGCGCCGCCGTCGCCGTCTACGGCACCAACAAAAAAATCCTCAAGCATGATTTTCAGATTTTTAAAGAATTTATTTGATTGATATGTATAATGTTGATAAAACACATTATCGGAGCAATACCAATAGAATCATTCAATGAAGTTGTTGGCATTCTTACCAGAGCGGCATACGAATCGTTTGCTGCCGCTATTGGTGTTGTCAGTAGTTTTAACTCGGTTTTGCCTGATAGCTTTACTTATTTGGTCGCCGCCTTTTCCGATTCGTCCGGACAAAATAAAACAATAATCGGTTGCGTCAGAAAAGACATTTTTCCTGGCTATCATGATATGGTCAGCAAAAATATTTTCCCAATAATTTTCTTACAAGAAAAATTGCCGGATGGGAAATGCGAAATAAAGAAACTATATATTGATAAGGTCTCCTTTTCGGGTGGCGAAAAACTGCCGGATTTGTAACCAAACGCCCTTAGGTACTACTTAAGGGCGTTTTACATTTTAGAAGTTTATTTTGCTTTTTGGATTGGTCTGTAAAGTTCCGGATCTATTTTTCTTTCAAAACAAACGTAGCCAGTACCGTGATTCCAGTTGGAATCGCTGCGCGGATAATATTGCGGCGGATATGTCGGGAGTTCAATAGAGGGTTTGCCGCTTTCTAAACTCGGCAGATTAAAATCGGCGCAAAGCGAAAATTCTAATTTACCCTTAACTTCGTAGATGTAATCGGCGCCGGTTTGCGGGTCTTTAGCCGGATTAAATCCACTTATTGGGTCTTTCAAATCGTCAAGCTTTCCGGGAAGTTTTTCCTTGTTTTGCCAGTAATAAATTATTTGTCCTTGGATAATTTGAAGGTCGGAAACTTTCTGGTCGTCAAAACGACGCAGGCGTTCGCTTTGCGGCGAGCCGACAACAAAAAATCCGGCAATCACCGCGAGCGCCACGATGGCAATAACCGCGTAGATGAAAATTTTTCTCGCTGAATCGGAAATTTTTAACCCTGAGCTTGTCGAACGGGTTGCCCAACCCCTTAACTCCCAGAAATAATAAAAGAAAACGGAAGCGGCAACGAAGAAAACGGCCGCGATTTTAAGAACAAACCGCATTGTCAGGTCGCCGCCTAAAAAGTTGTAAATAAGGGTTACCAAATCCCCTATTATAATTAAAGCGGCGGCAAAAACCGTGAAATTTAGGAGCCACTTGCGAATCCTTAAATTGCGCTTTTCCGGTTCGCGAGAATAAATTTTATTTAAATAATAACCGGCCCAGACGTAAACTGGAAAAATAATAATGAGGGAAGAAATAGACCATCTTATGGAACCGTAATAGTTTTGAAGCTGATAAAGCCCTCGTTCCAAAAGATCGGGAATTAAAACATTGATATATTGAAAAAGCAAAACGAGAAAAGCCGCGGTACTGGCATAAAGCGCGATTATCGCTAAAAAATGAAGAAAAACGTCTTTTGGTTCCGCCTTTATCATATTATTTATTCTCCTTCTATATTTTTAATTTTAATTAAACGCCTTTCGTAGCGCTCAAGTTTGGCATAAGACGTTTCCAGCCACACCTTTACAATTTCTTTGGCTTTTTCTTCTGAAATAAAATCGGAAGCGAGTGATAAGACATTGGTATTGTCATCATTGCGACTGGTTTTTGCCTGAATCACGTCAAAACAAAGCGCCGAGCGGATTCCTTTTATTTTGTTGGCAACTACGTCAACGCCGACGCCGGAACCGCAAATTAAAATTCCGCGATTTCCAGCCAGAGGTTGGCCAGCCTCTGGCTGGTCCGCTACCTTTCCTGCAACCGCCACCGAAAAATCCGGATAATCGTCGTTTGGGTCATAGCTTAACGCGCCCAAGTCCTCAAACGGAAAACTGAGTTCCCTTAAATACGCCTTGAGAGCTTCTTTTAATTTATAGCCGCGATGATCGGCGCCAATGTAAAGCATGATTTAAATATTTAGAAATTTAAAACTATTAAGCATCTGATTAAAAATTTTAAAATCGCCGACCGGATCTAGGACTCCTGACATAATATCTAAACGTCCGATTCCCGGATCCCAGTTGAATATATTTACTTGCGGATGAACCAATAAAAGGCGGCGCCCGTCAGCTGTAATGTATTTTGTCTGAACTCCCAAAAAACCGCTGATATTAACATCCTCGCTTATGCCGCCACTTGGCAGGCCATAGCTTAAACCGTCGCGCGGCAAAATGGCAAAACGTAAGTCGCTTGCCGGTTTTTTAAAATAAAACTCTTTAACCATTTCGCCTCTGACGTTTTCGTTAATTTCTTCAGTAACGACCCAAGAAGCCGGATATTGAATCTCAAATCCGAATTCGGAATTTTTATAAAGTTTGTATCCTGACAACACTGTCGGCGCAGGAGGTATTGGTGCCAGCGGCTTTTTCAATTCGGGTTTAGTAATTTCCCGCCCAGCAGGGCGAGGCTCGCCACCGGCGGCAGCCGGTTTTTCAGTTTGTAACTGCGAATTATTTTCAATTAGCGATGAAAAGTAATATTTTTGGTATATAAAATAAAAACCGACGGCAATTGTCACTGCCGCTATTAGAATCGCAATAATAATTTTTGTTTTAAAGCTCATAACAACTTACTGACCGCTAATACGTGTTTTAAAAGCATCGATGCGTATCCCCATTCGTTGTCGTACCAGGCCATAACTTTAACTAAATCGCCGTCAATTACCCGTGTCATCGCCAAATCAACGATTGAGCCGTGTGGATTTTTCAAAATATCGCTTGAAACAAGGGATTCTTCGGAAACCGATAAAATCCCCTGCCACTTTATATCTCTCGCCGCTTTTCTAAAAATATCATTTATTTCATCGGCAGAAGTCGAACGGGCGGCAATAAAGGTAAAATCCATTATTGAGCCGCAAATTACCGGTACTCTTAAAGAAATTCCGTCAAATTTTCCGGTCAGTGAAGGCAGAGCCCTCGTGGCGGCTAACGCCGCTCCAGTGGTTGAAGGCACGATATTTTGAGCTGCCGCCCTGGCTCTTCTAAAATCATTTTTTTTATCCGGCCCGTCAACCAAACCCTGGCTGGCGGTGTAAGCATGGATGGTATTTAAAACGGCTTTTTTTACTCCGGGGTTAGCCCCCATTATTGCCATTACAGGTGTCGCAGCGTTAGTAGTGCAAGAGGCATTAGAAGTTATTTTATCGTTTTTTAAAAATTCTTCGCCCACGTTGGGAGTCGCCGTCGGTGTTATTTCGTCCTTCGCCGGAGCAGTAATGATTACCCTTTTGGCGCCAGCCGTTAAATGAGGCGCGGCTTTGTCTCTCGATTCAAAAACGCCGGTTGATTCAACCACGACGTCTATATCTAAATCTTTCCAGGGTAATTTACCCGGCTCTTTTTCCTCTAAAATTTTGATTTCTTTGCCATCAATAATTAGATTGCCATTTTTTGATTCAACCGATTTCTCGTACGGGCCGTAAACCGTGTCATATTTTAATAAATAAACCATATTTTCCGGCGAACCCAAATCATTAACGGCAACAAATTCCAGATTTGGATTGCCGAAAGCATAACGGAAAAATATCCGCCCTATCCTTCCAAAACCATTTATTGCGATGCGTGTTTTTTTATTCATAAGAGGGGCTTCTTTTATTAATTTTAAGCAAATAATTGTAAGCGGACAAGGCGGCAGCTACGCCGTCGCCGGCCGAAATATTATTTTGCTTGTAAATTTCATCGGTTACATCGCCGGCGGCAAATATTCCCGGTTTTGAAGTCGCTCCGGTTTTATGGTCAACAATAATTTCTTCGCCTTTATTCATTTCCACCAAATCTTTCATAAATTCCGAATTTGGCACCGAACCGATCTCTACAAAAACACCGCCGACCGGCAATTCTTTAATTTGATTATCTTGTTTATCCAAATACTTCAAGCCGCTGACAAATTTTTCTCCGGTTATTTCCTGCGTTTCGACGTTATTTACCGCGGAAACTTTTACGAGCTTTTTAATTTCTTCCACAGTTTCGGGATCGGCGGTCGGCACCAGCCCGCGGTTTATCCAATAAATTTTTAACGCGTATTGATTTAGATCAATTACCGCTTCGGCACCGGCGTTGCCGGCGCCGACTATCGCTACAATTTTATCTTTAAAAAGCGGAGCATCGCAAGTGGAACAATAAGAAACACCCTTGCCGTCAAATTTATCTTCGCCGGGAATATTTAAGCGCCGCCTTCGGCCGCCAGAAGCTACAATCAATGTTTTTGACTGATAAACATTGCTTTTGTCGGTTGAAATTTCCCAGCCGCCTTCTATTACTTTTACCACAGTAGTCTTTTCCGGCATTTTAATTTCAACGTTTTCGTGCGCTCTGATGTGTTCTTCAAGTGTTTTAGCAAGTTCAAAGCCGCTGAGTTTTTTAGTTCCGATCCAATTTTCAATATTGTCGGAAACAATCGACTGGCCGCCGAATGACTCGGTAATAAGTAATGTTTTCATTTTTTTGCGGCCGGCGTAAACGCCGGCCGCCGCTCCGGCCGGCCCTCCGCCGATAATTATTAAATCATACATAAACTATTTACTTAATTCCGCATCAATAATTTGGGTGAAAGTTGCTGTTGGCAAAGCGCCGGCGTAGAGAACGCCGTTTATAAAGTTTGCCGGCGTTCCGGAGACCCCGGCATCGCCGCCGGTTTTGGTTTGCACTTGAATAGCGTCAAGATACTTATCGCCGTCAATGCAGGAATCAAATTTCCCGCGGTCCAAACTCAGAGCGGAAGCGAATTTTTTCAGATTGTCTTTGCTGAAAGTGCCCTGGTTTTCCCCTTTCTGATTGCCGTAAAGATAATCATGGTATTCCCAGAATTTACCTTGTTCGCCGGCGCAGCGGGCCGAGTTGGCCGCCCAAAACGACTCCTGGCCCAAAAATGCAAAATCGCGGTAAATAAATTTTACTTTTCCGGTCTTAATGTATTCTTCCCTAAGCGTTGACTCGGTTTCTTTAAAAAACTTGCCGCAGAACGGGCACTGAAAATCGCCGTATTCAATAATCGTAACCGGCGCGTTTTGATC
>LCEQ01000012.1 GCA_000994805.1 Candidatus Azambacteria bacterium GW2011_GWA2_42_9
AAACCATACATAATCCCCTGATCTCCGGCGCCGCCGGTATCAACACCTAAAGATATATCGGGTGATTGTTTTACAACATTGGTTAAAATTTTTAAATCGTCGCTGTGGCCGATTTCGCGATAAACCTTGCGGGCAATTTCGGCAAAATCAACATGATTGGCGCGCGTTGTAATCTCGCCGCCGATAACTAAAAGGCCATGGCTGCCGAACGTTTCAACCGCCACCCGCGCTTCCCTGTCCCGCTTGAGACATTCATCTAAAATAGCGTCGGAAATTTGGTCGCAAATTTTATCCGGGTGCCCCGAAGTGACACTTTCAACAGTGTATGTGCTGGCTTTAAACATACATAAATGATAACTATATTTGAAGCCGCGCAGTTTCGGGATTGAAAATTTCCGATATTTTATATATTGTAATAAATATGAATGGAAAAATTCCGGAAATAGTTTTAACCGGCGGGCCATGTTCCGGAAAAACAACCGGCCTGGCTTATATTTCAGAAAAGCTTATGGACCGCGGTTACCGCGTTTTCCTCGTTCCCGAAGTTCCGACAATGTTTATTTTAGGAGGAGTCCAAGATATTTCCCGTTTAGCCATTGAGGAGCCAAAAAAATATCTTGGTATTGAAAAAGAAATGCTTCTGACACATCTGGAATTGCGCCGCGCTTTCGGCCGCCTAGCTGATGTCTTCCAAGGCGAAAAACTGGTTAAGATTCTTGATCGCGGCGGAATGGATTTTTCAGCGTACATGCCCAAAGATTTTTGGAATGCCATTTTAGAAGACGCCGGATTAAAACTGCATCACGTGCGCGACAGCTACGATGCCGTAATTCACCTGGTAACAGCCGCGGTTGGCGCCGAACAATTTTACACAACTGAAAACAACAAGGCGCGTCGCGAAACCGCAGAAGAAGCGCGACTTGCCGATGATAAGACACTCAAAGCCTGGACAGGTCATCAACACGTTAAGATTATCGACAATTCCACCGATTTTGATGACAAAATGCGTCGGCTATTGGCCGCAACTTGCCGCATTTTGGGAATTCCCGTGCCCGTTGAGATAGAAAGAAAGTTTCTCCTCGCCTCAATGCCTAGTTTTGAAAGTTCCGAATTAATAAATGCCCAGAAGATTTTTATTGAACAAATATATTTGGCGCCGGATGGAAAAGAAGAAACGGAAATACGAATCAGAAAACGCAGCCAAAACGGCTCGTCAACTTATTACAGGACTTGGAAAAAAAATGTCTCGCCGGGCGTCAGGAACGAAACCGAGGAATTCATCACCGATTCGGATTACTTCCGCCTTTCGGCGCTGAAAGAGCCGGGAACTAGTATTATAAAAAAAATCCGATATTGTTTTGTATATAATTATCAGTATTTTGAACTGGATGAAATTGTGGAACCGGAACGCCTTGAAGGCCCGTACCTTCTAGAAATTGAACTTACCAAAGAAAATGATAAACTCGAATTGCCGCCGTTTCTTGATATCGTCCGCGAAGTCACGGGTGACGAAAGATATACTAATTACTTTATTTCCAGAAATTTATAAAAAACAGAACCCCCAATGTCGGGGGTTTTAAATTTTGATTTTTTTACTTTTCCGAGTCCTTTCGGCCGATATTCTGGCTATGGCAGATCCTCATGTGATCACTGTAGTAGTTAATATTGATTTTTCTGCGGCACAAATGACACGGCTTGCAAGCGCAAGATTCTTGTTCGCATTTGCATTCATGGTCGCAATAATAATCCGCTCTGCCACCCATGGTTTTGCCTCCTTTGGATTTTAAGAGCTGATTTTATTTGTTTTATATAACACATTATTTAAAAAATCAAGACCTTTAAAAATTAATAAAAATATGATATTCTATAGGAAGCGAGAATCCATGAAAAATTTTTATTTGTTTTTAATTTTAATCTTTCTATTCTTATTTTCAAACGGCAATTTATCGCTCGCGGCCGGAACAACCGAACAAACCAATTATTGGTTCAGAGACGACGACGGCAGTGAAGCCGAGGCCACCGGCTACGGAGCGTCCGACGCTCTGGTAAACGAAAATATAATGAATGTTTTCGGCGGCACGAATCTTAGAATAAGAATTTCGTTTAAAGCGGCTTCCAGCGACGTTGTTATAAGCCCCCGGATTGAATATAAAGAAGCTATAAATTGCGATGGCGGCGGCTGGTCGGCTATTACCGCTTCAAGCGATAATTTCAAACTGGAATCGTCCCCAAATTTTAATGACGGCGCCTCAACTGCCCAGCAAATATCCTCGGGCCAATTTATAAGCGGCCAAATTTTAGAATCAACAAACCCGGCTTCTTCAACAACAATTCCAAAAAATAAATCAACCGAATACGAATGGTCGATTAAACTATCGGAAGCTATTCAAAACGACGCAACTTACGCTTTCAGAATTTCCGATGGCGGAGTCGCTTTAAACACCTACAGCGCTTGCGCCCTTTTAACCACCAAGCTTACGGCGGTGCCCGACACCGGCGTCGTCTGGAGCCAAACCGATTATTGGTTTCGCGATGACGACGGAAGCGAAACAACGGCGAGCGGTTTGACCGTTCAGAATATTTTGAAAAATACGCCCCTTCAAATCCATGACCAGAATGTTTATAACGCAATAAGAGAATTTCGTTTGCGATTCGCCTTAAGAGCCAATAATGACGTCGGAGCCATTAAGCCGCGGCTTGAATTTAAGTCCGGAAAAGACGGCTGCTCCGATAGCGGCGGTTGGCAAATTTTGGGGGCAAATACCAAAGCCGAATTTGTACTTCGCGACTCCCCTAACATTTTTAATAATACGCCGACCACCCAGCAGCTCACGGCCGGCCCCGGTTTTACGCCAGGACTTTTTTTAGACGCTCAAAATTCGTCTTCGGATTTCAGCGTAGTCGCCAGAAATGGTAAAATCGAATATGAGTGGTCGCTTAAAAACGCCGTAAATGAATTGGCCGAGATGGGACCTGACAATGTTTATTATTTCCGATTAACCAACGATGGCGCCCCGCTTAGCCTTTATAGCGCTTGTCCGAATCTACTTTTTGGTTTAACTCCTGCTGGCCAGCCGACGGAAATCCGTTTTTCCGGCCAGGCCTATCCGGAGTCCGTTATTACTATCTATGCCAAAGACTCAAACGTAAAGTTTCCCATAAAGCAGGAGGAAATTAAATCCTCTGATGGCGCCTTTGATATAAGCTACACTGGCATCCTGCCCAATGTTTACAATTATATTTTAACAATCGCCGATAAAGAGGGTAAAAGCAGCCAGATAAAATCTTACAGTTTAGATGTTTACGCCAATTCGCTCGTTTTAAAAAACATTTTTGCTCCGCCCACTTTGGGTATGCTAAAACCAGCGGTTGTAAAAAGCGATTCTGTTTCTGCCGCGGGTTATGGCAGTCCCGGTAGCGAGATCGGGTACGAGGTTGACGATGGGGTAATAAACGGAAAGACAAACGTTGAGAAAGACGGAACATATAAAATAACTTTTGATGCCGCCGGCTTGAACTCGGGCGAACATCGCCTTAAAACCAGGCAAGTCGCCGGTTATTTTGGATTGAGAAAAAGCGACTGGTCCCCCGTTGTTATTTTCACGATTTATGACCTGCAAAACCCCAAAGCGGATTTTAACGGCGACGGCAAAATCAACATCCAAGATGCGGGAATATTTCTTACAAGATGGTATTCAAAAGACGATGACAAAAAAATGAAAAATGATTTAAATGGAGATGGAAAAATTAACATCTCCGATTTTAGCGTTTTTATGAAGGCCTTTTGGGCTTCACCTCTAAAATAGCTGTAAATTATTTAAATCCGCCTTAATCCGAAACTTCTACAACTCCGGTAACCGACGGATTTAAATGGTTGTGGTATTTCCAGTTTCCAACTTTATCAAAAGTGAAAGAGTAGCTCTCGCCCGTATTTAATCCTTTTAAAGCGTCAAAGCCGGGATAAACCTGATGAGTCGGGTGAATTGCCGAAGCCGGCCAGATCGGTTCCGAATTGTTATTTATCCAAGTTACGATATCACCTTTTTTGATTTTCAATTCTCTTGGGACAAATTGATTCTCTTTATATTCAACCGTCCATGTTTTTGGGGCAACGACAATTGTTTCTGTTTTCGGAGCAGTGATCGTCGTTGATTCCGGCATCGATGTCGGTGCTTGCTTTACGCCATAAAACTTAAAACCAATATAAGCGGCGGTTACCGCCGCCAAAGCTATAATTATTAAAATAATTTTTTTCATAATTTTAATTAATTTTTAATTTTAATATCCTTCCAATTTTTTCAGATGCTGGTGCTGGCGGATTTTTTCAAGCGCCTTAAATTCAATTTGGCGGATTCTTTCCCGAGTCACGCCGAATTCATTGCCGACTTCTTCCAAAGTGTGGGTGACGCCGTCTTCAAGGCCCAAGCGCATTTTAAGTATTTTCTGCTCCCGCGGAGCAAGATCGTTAATTATTTCCTTGATTTGGTCTCCCAAAAGATGCAAAGCCGCGGCTTGAGCCGGCGTCTGTCCCTTTTCGTCTTCGATAAAATCGCCCAAAGACGAGTCTTCGTCTTCGTCG
Organism: Candidatus Azambacteria bacterium GW2011_GWA2_42_9; assembly: GCA_000994805.1. Lineage (GTDB taxonomy): Bacteria > Patescibacteriota > Minisyncoccia > UBA10092 > UBA10092 > GWA1-42-19. The sequence goes on from LCEQ01000012.1 coordinate 4,580, forward strand.
CCCACCGGCGCCTCAAAAGAAATGGTTTCTTGGGAAATTTTTATAATATGGCGCACTTTTTCAACATCAATGCCCATTTCCGTCGCAATTTCTTCCGGCAACGGTTCGCGCCCCAAATCCTGAAGCAGGCGGCGCTTTACCTGGGTGTACTTGGAAATCGTCTCAACCATATGAACCGGGATCCTGATGGTGCGCGACTGATCGGCAAGAGCTCTTGTAATCGCCTGCCTTATCCACCAAGTAGCATAGGTTGAAAATTTAAAACCTCTTCGGTAATCAAACTTATCGACGGCCCGGGCCAAGCCGATGTTTCCTTCCTGAATCAAATCAAGCAAGGTCAGATTCGGAGACCTTCCGACATAACGTTTGGCAATTGACACCACCAGACGCAAATTGGCTGAGATTAATTTATTGCGGGCCTCCATGTCGCCTTTCTCGTTTTTTCTGGCCAATTCTTTTTCTTGATCGCCATTAAGAAGCGGGGTCTTGCCAATTTCCCTTAAATACATTTGTACCGAATCGGAGGTGATGGTGTCGTCGGCTTCTATATTTAAAGCGCGATTTAATTCTTCTTCGGTCGGTTCCGGTTCGGTCTCTTTTAAAAAACCCCGGCTTTCCTCGACTTTGATGTCGGTTTCATCCAACTTGTCATAAAGACGTTCTAATTCAAGAATGTCTTTTTCAACGTTCGGGAAAAATTTTAAAATTTCCGCTTCGGTCACAAAACCCCTTTGCCGACCTCTTTTGATTATCGCCTGAACCCTTTCTTCAAAAACCCTTTCTTTTTTGGAAGGTTTTTTAGCAGCTTCTTTTTTCTTTTTAGCTGCCTCATTTTTAGTCCTCACCGCAATTCTTTTAAGTGCGGTTTCTCGGGTAACAAACTTTTCTTTTTTCGGTTTAGCGGATCTTATTGTTTTAATTTTTTTGGTCTTAGGTTTTTTTATTTTTTTTGCCATAAATTTATAAATCGCTCTAATTTTTGGACAAAATATTAAGCTTCTCCGATATATTTTGAAGTTCTTTTGAAAGGGAGGTTAATTTTTCATTTTCTTCAAACCCCTCGCCGGAACTGCTAATTAAAATGGCATTTTCCTGTTTTTTAATTTCCTGGCTGATTTTTTGTTTTAACTCTTTGTAATGCTCTTTTTCTATTTCTTTCATTAAAGATTCCACTTCTTCCCCGATATTGAAATCCGGGCCGCTTTTTTCCAACTCATAATCCGCCATAAGAAACAAAAAATCCAGATATGGCCTGAGATGGGGCGGAAGAGCCATCCTGACATTTGAGAAATTCCCTTGGTTTGATGAAAAAGACGATAAAAGCTCAAAATATTTTGGCGGTAAAATAGAGATTGTTTTAGCCGCTTGATTAATTAATTCCGGCGTTTTTAATAATAACGCCAAAAGCCGTTCGCTCAAAATTTCTTTTCGCGTCTTCACATCCGTTTGTTTAATGGGCGCTTCTATTGATTTTGCCGAATTAAACGACTCTAATTCAATTTGTTCCATCTCTTCTTCAAGATCGTTTTCCGAGACCCCCAACTTAAGCGATAATTCCCTGATCCAATGGCTACGCTCCATGGCCGAGGGCAATCTTTTAATTTCAGAAAGCAGGGTTATAGCAATAAATTTTTTTCCTTCGAGTGCCTTGGAATCAAATTTTTTTAAAATTTGATTAAAATAATAAGCCATTATCGGTTCGGCCGACTGAATGATTTTTTCAAATTCTTTCGGCTGTTCTTTAACAAAATCGGCCGGGTCCTTTCCTTCCGCAAGCCCCAAAACCGAAATGTTAAAGCCGGAATTTTGAGCCAAATCGACGCCGCGTTTGGTGGCCCGAAATCCAGCTTCGTCCATGTCAAACGCCAAAATAAGATTATTGGTTAATCTTTTTAAAATTATCAATTGATCTTCAGTTAAAGCCGTACCGGAAGTGGCGATAATGTTTTTCACGCCGTCTTGCCATGGCAAAAGCGCGTCCATTTGGCCTTCAACTAAAATCGCTTTATCCTTTTTTTTGATTTCTATTTTGGCTTTATCCAAACCGTAGAGCATCCGACTTTTACTGTATAAAATCGTCTCCGGAGAATTAATGTATTTTCCGCTGTCGGCATACTCGGTTTTAGAAAGAACAACGTCATTCATAATCCGGCCGGAAAAAGCCACCGCTCTGCCATTCGCGTCAAAAATTGGAAATATCAGACGATTTCTGAAACGGTCGTGGTATTTTTCTCCCTTTAAAATTAAACCGGCGCGTTCCATTTCATTTTCTTTATAACCGTTTCTTTTTAAAAACAATAAAAGCAAATCCCATGAGTCCGGCGCATAGCCAAGCCGCCATTCATCAATGGTTTCGTCATTAAGCCCCCTATTGTGCAAATAATTAATAATCGGATTATTAAGCTGTTGCGTAAAAAATTGCGCGGCTTTTTCGCAAATTTCATACAGGTGATCTTTTTCCGAACGTAATTTGGGATCATCGCGTTGGAGCACTATGCCCGCTTTTTCCGCCAGTATTTTTAAGGCGTCTTTAAACTCAATGTTTTCTATTTTCTCTACAAAAGTGAAAATATCGCCGCCTTCGCCGCAGCCAAAACAATGCCAACTCTGGCGCGATGGGCTGACCATAAACGAAGGAGTCTTTTCATTATGAAACGGGCAAAGCGCCCTATGGTTGACGCCGGCCTTCTGCAGCCGAATATAACCCGATATGACATCGGTGATATTCAACCGCTCTTTTATTTGCTGGACATTGTCAGTCATATTCCACTTTAACTTGCAGCCATTGGCCGCTACCAATTGTAAAATTGTAACTGTCGCGGGTCGGCGCAATGGGACCGTCCGGATCCATTGGTTTTAAAACATAATTTCCCGGTCTTAGAGGAATTTGGAAAGTTCCGTCATCGTGGGTACGAACTGAAATAAACGGTTTGGAAAAATCACTATTGGAAAAAATATCCAAAAAGACCTCAAGCGCTCTTCCGTCGCCCAAAGCCACTTTTCCCGAAATGCCGGAATTAATAATATTGCCTTCAACCGCTGGCGCCTGAAAAGTATTTAAGATAAAATTATCTTTGGACGCCGGTGCGGCCGGATTATTTTGCGAAGTTTTATAAAAATAAAAAACAAGCGCGCCGATGCCCGCCAAAATAATAACGCCTACAAAAATTAATAATTTAAATTTTGTCATTTTATTTACTGTAATTGTTCCAGTATTTTTTGTAAATCTTGAGGATTTTGCGCGCCTTGAATTCCTTGTATTATCCCGATCAATTTTTCAACATACGGCGTGAGAAAATAAAAAGCGCCTAAAATTATTCCGATATAAATTACGTATCTGAAAATCGCCCAAAAACGGCGCCATTTTTCCGCCCGCCAGAGTTTTTCAACCAAAATAAGGGTTTCTTCCTGTTTTTTTAAAACGTCTTTAAGTTCATCGTTCATTAATAAAATGTTACCAAATTTATCGTTATAAATCAAAATCTCTCCCGATTTGTTATCGGGAGAGATTTTTTTAGCTGATTTCTTATCGATACAATTCGTTAATTGATTTCTAAATCTGTTCCAAAGTTGCTTTTATGTTTTCCAGAATAGAAGCGGAATATTGACCAGATGGCGCGAGCGCCCCACCTCCCCCAGTCGTACCTAAAAGTACATTTTGTAGTTGCAACAAAATACTATCTATCTGCTGAAAAATTGCTGGCAAAAGAGAAGGATTACTCACAACAAGATCTAATGACTGTTGATTGAGAGTAATAAGCTGAAGAGTCAAAGCGGTGGCGGTTGAATTCGCGGAAACCGACGCTAAAAGTGACGCAAACAGCGAGCTGGATTGCTGTAAAACCCCCGAAAGAGTAGAGTCGTTTTTTGACGCTAAATCTTTAGCTTGAGCATTAAGGTTGATTAATTGACTAACCAAAGATAGTGATATCGAACTTCCTGCAGAACCCGAGGCATTAATAATACTAAAAGGCGTATCGCTCCTATCGTATTCTCCCGGCTCGCCGGCCCTTAAAATTACTATTTTGTATGATGAGCCGGGCGAAACAACGCTTTGATCGCCCGGAATTGTCCAAGTATAACTCCCGTTGGAGGCGGAGACATAATTGGCTATAAGACTGACAGGATTTTGATACGCGCCTGTGTAGCTTGTGTCATACAATTCAATTCGTAGTTGCTTGGTTGTATCGCCGGTAGCTGCCCATTTTAGTGCGTAAGCAGACCCCTTCTGCCACGCCTCTCCTCCGTTCGGCGAAAGAACTTGAATGGAGGGCTGGGTGGAAGCGCAGCTGAAGTTTGCGTATTCGTTATTGCCATCAATTACTGTGTTCGCAGACCCTCCGCAACTACTGCCCCATGTAACCGGAGTGCCTTTTTGACCGCTTGCTGTCACCACGCAGGTGCCCATCCCTGTACAACTAAAACGTGTCGGATTGCCGACAGTCGGAGAAGGCGCATCTCCCCAGCATTTCTGCTCTGTTGTTGCACCGTTAAAAACGCATTTCACTTGCTCCGAAACCGTTGTGGACGTGACTTCACCAACATTTACACTAATACTTGTTTTTGCCTCTTGGCCTCCTTGGAAACTAACAATATAGAAAACTGGGTGGTAAATACCAGCTTTGTAGTAAATATGAGAGAAGGCAGCGGTTTGGGTGAAAGGTGTTGCGTGCTGAGCTGGAGCTCCCTCTTTGCCAACACGGAATTCTTCATCTCCCCAAACGACGCGATAACTTAAATTGCCATTATTGGGGTCATAAGCATTAATAGTCCATAGCCCTTCTTCGCCAACCTTAAGCGTGGTCGGACCCTTAATACCGGAGATAATCGGCGGCTGGACAGTTGTGGTTTTGTCGCTAATGACAACTGTAAATCGTTCTTTGCCGTAAGCGCCCGATTCGTCTTTGGCAAAAATCGTAATGTAATAAACTCCGCTCTTCACAGGCGTCCCGGAGAGAATAATTTGCTCAGTTCTACACTCTTTGCTCACCTCGCAAGCTGAAGCGCCCCAATTGAGACCAGGTATTCCTCCTTCAGGATGAACCGAGTAATTGCCTGAACCGCCGGATGCTCTAAATGTTGCTGTAAAATTTTCTCTAACCATACCGCGTAAATCCGAATCGGTAGAAATCTTAAGTTTTTCAACCGGCAAAACGTCTCCTTCGCATCCTTCCTCGGAACAAATCTGGCTGACCAATTTTCTAAAGATTTCGCTGGCAATGGCGCGACTCTTTGGGCCGAAATAGCCAGTGGGGTTAATGCCATTGGCGCTTTGGAATTTTTTTACTGCCTGAACTGTTAAGAGTCCGTAATAACTGGAAATCGGACCGGCATAATAACCTTGGTCAGTTAAAAATTCCTGCAAATCCCGGACATCATCGCCTCTGATTCCAAAGAAGAGGTTACGGTTGAAGCTGGGAATGTTTTGCGGAATAGCAATTGCTTGCTGCGGAACAGAAGGAGTTGAAACGTTGGTTTGTTTTAAAGTATTTATCTGAACTTGAAGCGCCTGAATCTGCTGAAACAAAGAGTCTATTGTCGCTTGATTGCCAACCGACTGGGCCGAAACTAAACCGGGCGCCGCCAAAACAACGGTAAAAACAGCAATTAACGAGTATTTAAAACAATTTTTCATAATTTAATTTTTAATTTTATATTTAATAAATAATCATATCTATAATATATATCACACCAAATTACGTATTTGCAAGCGATCGATTCTAAATACGTAATTTAAAAAATTTAAAGACGTTGATAAGTGAATAAATTAACCTTTCCGGCTTAAAAATGCCAGCGCTAGAGCGGCAAAAAACAATCCGATGTCGCGAAAAACAATATCAAAAGCGCCAAGATTAAAGACAATAATTCCTAAAATAGTCAGTGCCGAAAGAATCGCGCTGTAAAACTGTAATTTTCCGGAAATAAGCCAGAAACCCAATGTTAATTCATAGAAACTAAATCCCGCCAGTATCAAACCAGTCGGCAATATATTTCTTAAAAACACCGGAAAAAATCCAATCCAATCGTTGGGATTTAAAAATGAAAAAATTGCGGCATAAAAAAATACGAAAGCAATGCCAAATCGCAAAAAAATCAGAGCCGTTTTTTGTTGCGGCATTAAAGCTGATTTAAATCAGTGTCCAGTTGTTTTAGATCCTGATCCGGATTGCCGACATCAACCGCGTTTAAGTCTTTGTCAATAGCGGTTGTAGTATCGTCACTGGAAAGTGGCGCTTCCAATCGGCTCAAAAAGCCATACTGCCAGGCAGTCCAGGCAAGCGCCAAGACAACAACTACGATTAGAATCCAAATCCAAGTTTTTGATGTGTTCATAAATTTAAAAATTTAAGCTTTTTAATTCCTGAAGCGCGCTCTGAACCGCTTCGCGAGCGCTTTTCATTGCTCCATCGCGAAGCCCAAACAGATCATCCTTAAGCTGTTCTTTTACGGCCTTAAACGCCGCGCCGAGTTTATCCTCAGAGGTGAAAGTGGCGGTATAAGTTTTTTTAGCTTGATTTTCAACAGCGGTTCGGGCAGTTTCAATGGCGGTTTTGGCATTTTGGATTGCCGTTTTAACAGCCACAACATCTTTACCGTTAGCTCCGGCTTTATCGGAACGTAATTCCACTTTAGAAAGAATTTCCGATAGACGGTTTAGCGTATTATTAAAATGGTCAGTCCACTGAGTGTTTAGGCGCGCCATTTGTTCGTCAAGCCGCGTAGCGATTTGTTTCTTTTTTTCGTCGCGCAGTTTGCTGATTTTATCTTTTAACTCCGCCTGGCGCGTTTCAGCCATCTTTTTGGCTTCTTCCCGCACAGTTTCAAGGCGCTTTTTTGCCGCATCGCTCGTATTTTTCAACTGGGTATTTAATTCCGCTCTTTTGGTTTTTATAGCTTCTGATTCGGTTTTTTCTTGAGTTTTTATATTGCCAATATTCTGGCGCAAATCTTTGACGCGATCTTTTAATCCGGCGCCGGTAGTCGGCGCGATAGTTTGGGCCGCGACCGAAAAAGTAAACGCAAAAAACAAAACGGTAACAATAAAAATGTTTTTAAATTTTTTACCCATATTTAGCTTATTTTTAATAATAATTATCGAGCGATGTCTTAATATTTTATATCTTACCACCACGAGCTTTTTCAGGCAATAAAGTTTTGCGCACCTTATTTTTTTGAAAGCTCTTCGGGGCCATGGGCCGCGTGAGCCGCCGCCTCTTCTTTCGCCCGTTTTTTCTTTTCTTTTTTGGTAAGTTTAGCCAAAACATCAATCACCTCTCGCCCGTTGTAAAAGCCGCAATGAGCGCAAATATGATGCGGTAAAATAGCCTTGTCGCACTTGGGACAGGTTGAAAGAAATGTTTTTGTCAAAGCCAAATGAGACCGCCTCCGGTTTCTTTTCCCCTTCGTATGTTTCTTTACCTGCACGCCTCCCATATATCTAAAATCTCTGAATTCTAATCTCTAATTTCTAAACAAAAAAAGATTAGCATAAAATAAATTTCTTAGCAACGTTTAAAATCACGGCATTATAAGACGATCGTCAATTTTTGCCGTGATTTTATTTTTTTATCAGATAATATATCTTTGGATTATTCTCCCGCTTTTTCAGATTATTCTTCCGCTCCCAAAATTTCACAGAATATTTTCAAAATGTAATTTGAGTTCCGATTCATTAGTAACTTTAGTGGCTTCAAAAAATCTAACGTAGGGTCTAATCTGAAAAATTTCCGTGATAAATTCAATTTCATTTAAGCAATTATATGGATAAACGAAAACGCTTTTCTGTAAGGAATAAAAACCAAGGTCGCTGAGCTTATCACGCAAGGCATTTCGAGCCGGCCTTTTTGATTCCGGAATATCAAAAGTAACTACTCGCCACTTCTTATCCCAAAAGGTTGGTTTCTTGATTGTCATGTTATCTAAATCAAAAGCAATGATTTTTTTCTTTCCTTTTTCCGTTAGTATAATCCGACATATTCCGTTGGGACTTTCTTTAAAATCAATTAACTTGTCATAATAAAACTCGCGAATACAATCTCTAAGATAACTTCTTTTCATTTTGCGCCATTCTTTGGGAATATCGCCTATAATTTTAAAATATTGCTGAGGCGATCGATGCAAACCAATGGCAACGCCGGCCATTAGCGTAAACAAAATTTTTCTTTTGAAAAGGCTTCTCATAATAAATCCTAGCAATTCATGGATTTTAACAGTAGATAGATTTTAGTAAAGCTAAGCTATAAGTATATTACGGCACTTTGCGACGATCGTCAATTTTTGCCGTAATTTTATAATTTATTAACACACCTTAATTGTTAACGTATTCCAAGCCGATCGGAAAATTGTGCGTTAATTTATATTTTATTTCCTAAATCCTGAATTCTCCGAAACATTCTTGGCAAATGAAAACCGCCGGGGAAACGACGGTAGAAATGTTTAAAACGGTTATTTTTTAGAATTAGAGAGATATTTTTGCCGACGATGACATCTATGTTTTTTGTTGATATAACATTCATGTTCTCTATGCCACTCTACTTCTCTTACATCGCCCATAGGGTCATTAAAATTAATATCAACTGATTTATATCTATCTAAAATCTCCCCTCTGGTCAAACATAAATTACATTCAACATCGTTCACACCAGTCAAGCCTTCGTAGGAATTTCGAGTAGAGGCGGAAAAGATTTTCCTTTTAGGATGGGGACATGAGTTTTTAAGCTCGCGTTGCTTGCGTTGAATTTCATCTGAAATGCGGCTGGCTTCACGACGAAGTTTGCCTATTTCCATATCCAATCTCATTGATCGGGCTATAGATTTGCCCAATAATCGCTTTTGTTCTGTCATTTAATTCCCTCCGTAGATAGGTTAAAGAGCTAATTTATGACTAAATATATAACATATATATTATTAAGGCGTCAAGGGTTTGTAATTTTTTATAAAAATTTTTATTATAAAAATTTTTATGATAAAATATAATTATAAAATATTTTAGTTTATGAAATTCACCCATCTACACGTCCATTCCCACTATAGTCTCTTAGATGGTCTTATAAAGATTGATGATTTGGTGGCAAAAACCAAAGAACTCGGCATGGATTCTATTGCTTTAACCGATCATGGCGCGATTTATGGCGCCGTTGAATTTTTTCAAAAGGCTAAAAAGGCCGGAATAAAACCGATTATCGGCTGCGAAGTTTATGTGGCAAGCGAGAGTATGGCTGATAAAAATCCCGGAACCGGCAATAAGCGTTTTCATCTTACTCTTCTTGTTAAAAATAAAATTGGCTATAAAAATTTGGTCCAATTGATAACCCGGGCCAATCTTGACGGCTTTTACTACAAGCCGCGGGTTGATAAAAATTTACTCCGCCGGCACGCCGAGGGTTTAATCTGCATGAGCGGTTGCCACCAGGCCGAAAAATAAAGAACTTTATCAAAACATAATCGCGCTAGCCCAAAAATTAAAAATGCCGTTGGTGGCGACTAATGATACTCATTATCTTAATAAAGATGATGAAAATTATCATGATGTGCTTTTGGCGGTGGGCACGGGCAATAAAGTTTCTGACCCCAATCGTTTATCACTTAAAGGTTTTGATTTGTCTCTTAAATCGGCAGAAGAAATGACCGAATTTTTTAAAGACTTGCCGGAAGTAATTCTAAATACTCAAAAAATCGCTGACGCTGTTGATTTTGAATTTGAATTCGGCAAAACCCAATTTCCTCATTTCGAACTTCCCGAAGGCGAAACCGCGGAAAGTTATTTGGAAAAATTGGCTATTGAGGGACTTAAGAAACGTTTTGGATACAACTCTTTAAGTGAGACATCAAAAGAGCTCGCCGACCGATTTAATTTTGAGCTTGGGGTTATCCAAAGAACCGGCTTTGCATCTTACATATTAATCGTCTGGGATATTGTAAATTGGGCAAAAAATCAAGGAATAACCGTGGGTCCGGGCCGGGGTTCGGCCGCCGGTTCATTTATTTCATATTTAATCGGCATCACTAATATTGACCCCCTAAAATACACGCTGCTTTTTGAAAGATTTTTAAATCTTGACCGCATAGCGCCGCCCGATATCGACTTGGATTTTGCCGACCACCGGCGCGACGAGGTGTTAGATTATATCGCCCAAAAATACGGCAGAGACCAGGTCGCCCAAATCATAACATTCGGCACCATGGCGGCCCGCGCCGCTATAAGAGACGCCGGCAGGGCCCTGGGATTAAGTTACGGTTTTTGCGATAGAATCGCCAAAATGGTGCCTTTTAACACCCAGGGCAGCGACAACACCAAGAGCCCTTTGGAAAAAGCGATAGAAAATGTCGGAGAACTTAAACAGGCAATAGACACCGATCCGCAGGCACGCCAATTGATCCAGACCGCAAAAAAATTGGAAGGCGTGGCGCGCCACGCTTCAACCCACGCTTGCGGCGTCGTTATCACCAAAAATCCTATTGTTGAATATATGCCTCTTCAATGGGCCGTTAAGTCCGGAAGCAAAAAAGATAAGGATAAGGAAGAAGCGCTGGTAACCCAATATGACATGCGTTCGGTGGAAGCTCTTGGCCTCTTAAAAATGGATATATTAGGGTTAAGAAACCTGACAACAATAGAAAAAACGCTCCGGCTTATTGAACAAAATTACGGGAAAAAAATAAATATTGATGATATTCCTCTTGATAGCCCGGAAGTTTTTAATATGCTTCAGCGCGCCGACACCACGGGCGTTTTCCAGCTTGAGTCAAACGGCATGCGCCGATATCTTAAAGAATTAAAACCAACGGAGCTTGAAGATATTATCGTGATGGTCGCGGCTTTTCGTCCCGGACCGATGGAATTTATTCCGACATATATCGCCAGAAAAAATGGAAAAGAAAAAGTGACCTATCTGCATCCCGGGCTTGAATCAATTTTAAAAAGCACATATGGAGTCGCCATTTACCAAGAACAGGTATTGCGCATAGCCAATCAGTTGGCGGGTTTTACCTTATCCGAAGCCGATATCTTGAGAAAAGCCGTCGGTAAAAAAATTAAAAAACTTCTTGATGAACAGTCGGAAAAATTTATAAAAGGATTAATTAATAACGGGATTAATAATATAACGGCGGAAAAAATCTGGCATTTTATTGAACCGTTTGCCCGCTATGGGTTTAACCGGAGTCACGCGGCTTGTTACGCGTTAATTGCTTATCAAACTGCCTATCTCAAGGCTCATTATCCTGGCGAATTCATGACGTCACTTTTAAATGCCGAGAGTTTTGATTTAGACCGTGTGGCCGTGTTAATGAGCGAAGCTAAAAAAATGGGAATTGATATTTTACCGCCGGATATCAACGAAAGCTTAAAAGACTTTACATTGATAAAAGATGAAAAACAAAAAATCAGATTTGGATTATCAGCGATAAAAAATCTAAGCGCCAATACCGTTCTAAGCGCGATAACGCAAAGACAGCAATACGGATTATTCGCTAATTTGCAAAATTTCCTTGAAAGAATGCCTCTTCAAGATCTGAATAAAAAATCGTTAGAAGCGCTTATAAAATGCGGTGCCATGGATTCTTTTGCCGAACGGCGGTTTTTGCTGTCCAATATTGAAGAACTTCAGCGCTACGGCAGAGATAAAAATAAAAATAATAATTCGCCCCAAACCGGGCTCTTTGATTCTTATTCAGCATTAGCGCCATTAAAATTGGTTCCGGCCGAACCTGCGGTAAAAAAAGAAAAATTATCCTGGGAAAAAGAATTTTTGGGGCTATACACCTCGGAACATCCCATGCAGGAATATCGGGAAATAATGGAAAAAAAATCGTTGTTGATTCAAAAGATTAAACCGAATTTAATCGGACAAAAAATCGCCGTTGGCGGATTGATTTCGGGAATTCAAAAATTTGTCACCAAAAACGGCAAACTAATGCTCTTTACAAAACTGGAAGATTGGGCTAATAAGATAGAGGTGGTCGTATTTCCCGATCTCTTAGAAAAAAATCCTGAATTTTGGCAGCAGGACAAGATTGTGTTAGTCCAAGGCAAGGTTTCCGAACGCAATGGAACCTTAAGCATAATCTGCGACGCCGCGCAGGAATTTAAAATTTAAATCAAAAAAATTATGGAAATAATTGAAAAACAAACACAAGAAAGCGATTCAAAAACAATAGAAACCTTGCCGGATGGAACTACTGTCGAAAAAGAGATTATTCGCATTAAGAACTTAAATGGCACAGAGGTGGCGCTTGAAAAAACCTTAAAAACTAAAGGGGAAGAATATCTTGAAGAAACAATCAGAGACGTAGCTTCCGGAAAAATACTTGTTTATACTAATTTTGAAGAATTATTACAAATAAGCAGCGGTGAAACATTTTTAGAAAAGGTTTTTGGAGTGCCGCAACGCGAAGATCAAAAAAGTGCTATCGCTTTTTTACCAAAACAATTTATGAAGAAAACTATTGATAAAATAAGAGGAAATTAAAATGGTAGAAAATAAATCAAAAAAATTATTAACTCATCAGGAACTGGGAACCCGGTTAGATTTATATTCATTTCATGAAATTGCGCCCGGCGCAGTGTTTTGGCATGGTAAAGGAATGATTATTTGGCGCGAGCTCGAAAAATATCTCCGAGAAAAATTGGATGCCCTTGGATATCAAGAGGTTTCAACGCCAGTAATGGTGAAAAGGGAACTTTTTGAAAAATCTGGTCATTGGCAGCACTATCGCGAAAAAATGTTCACACTTGATATTGACAGCGAGATATACGTTTTAAAACCGATGAATTGTCCTGAAAGCACGCTCATCTACTCTTCCCGGACCCGTTCTTATCGTGACTTGCCGATCAGGATGTCAGAAATAACTGATCGAATTCACCGAAAAGAGTTATCGGGAGTGGTCGGCGGCTTGCTTAGGGTTATACAAATGACCCAGGACGATGCCCATCATTACGTCCGACCCGACCAAATTGAACATGAAGTCTCCGATATAATGGGGCTGATTAAAGAATTCTACTCTCATTTTGACATGCCGTTATCGTTCAATCTAGCAACGAGACCGGAGAACTCCATGGGAGATGCAAAAGTTTGGGCGGAAGCAGAGCATGACTTGGAGTCGGCGCTCAAAAAAGCAAAGGTTAAATATCAAGTCAAAGAAAAAGACGGTGCTTTCTACGGCCCTAAAATAGATGTCAATGCCACGGACTCGCAAAAACGCGAATGGACAATAGCCACCATTCAGCTTGATTTTCAGATGCCAGAAAAATTCAAACTTGAATATGTTGCCGAAGACGGCTTTAAAAAAAGACCAGTCATGATCCATCGAGCAATAGCCGGCACTTTTGAACGATTTATCGGCATTCTTGTTGAAAATTATCAAGGGGCTTTTCCAATTTGGCTCTCTCCTGTTCAGGTTAAAGTTTTAAATCTTACCGACCGGAATGAAAAATATGCAAAAAAGATTGCCGCTGAACTTATAGCCGATGGATTAAGGGTGGAATTAAATACGGCTAATGAAACTATCGGAAAAAGAATCCGCGAAGCCGAACTGGAAAAAATTCCCTATATTCTGGTCGTCGGCGACAAGGAAGAAAAATCCGATACTGTCGCCGTCCGAGAGCGCGGCAAGGGCGATTTAGGCGCCCAAAAACTGGAAAAATTCAAATCAAAAATTCTTTCCGAAATCGCAAAAAAATCCGCGCTTGCGCCGCCGAAGCGACTACAGCGACGCGAAGGCGCGTGATATTCCCTATAGTGGATGAAATATAAAAAGTGTCATGGGGAATGGAAAACCTACTCCGCTCTAATTTTATAGAAATTTATGGCAAAAGTAATCGTTATCGTAGGGCCGACGGCTTCGGGGAAATCAGCGCTGGCTATATATTTAGCTAAAAAGCTTGGCGCAGAAATTATTTCCGCTGATTCGCGGCAGGTTTATCGTGGAATGGATATTGGAACCGGAAAAGTCACTAAAACCGAACAAAAGCAGATAAAACACTGGCTGATTGATATTGTCAGCCCCAAAACCAATTTCAGCGCCGCCCAGTTTAAAAAACTGGCCGATAAAAAAATAGAAGATATTTTGAAACTCGGCAAATTGCCGATTATTGTCGGCGGCACTGGTTTCTGGATCAAAGCGGTAATTGACAATGTTGAATTTCCAAAAGTGAAACCCGACTGGAAATTGAGAAAAAAGCTGGACAGAAAATCCGCCGACGCGCTCTTTACAATGCTTCAAAATCTTGACCTTGACCGAGCAGCAGAAATAGATCAATTTAATAAAGTCCGGCTCATTCGAGCAATTGAAATTGCCAAGACACTTGGAAAAGTTCCCAAGATGAAAATGGGCTCAAAATATAACACGCTTCAGCTCGGCGTTTCATGGCCAAAAGAAATTTTAAGCCAAAGAATAAAAATTCGCCTTGATAAAAGATTTAAACAAGGAATGATAAAAGAAGTGGCGCAATTGCACAATCAAGGCATCAGCTGGCAGCGGCTTGATAATTTCGGATTGGAATACCGCTGGATCGCCAGATACCTTCGCGGAAAAATGCCGCTTAAAGAAATGAAAGAAAAATTATTCCAAGAAATTAAAAATTATGCCAAACGCCAAATGACTTGGTTTAACAAAGATAAACGAATTTGCTGGCAGGTGGGTGAAAACGAAGTGGAGAAATTAATTAAAAAGTTTCTTGTATTACTCTTTGCCTTTTATTTTTTGCCAAGCAACTTCCTGTTCTTCTGGAGTTAACCTATTCAATTCTTGTTCCAATAAGCGACGTGCTTCTTCGCCCTCCAAACCATGAAAAATTCTTTGGCGCCGTAAAACTTCTTCATGTTGCGCTTGTTCTTTAGGTTTCAAATTAAATTTTCTTTCTGTTTCCATATTTTTATTATTTTAATAATTTTTTTAATATTTCAGACACCGATTCCGGGTTGGCCTTACCGCGCGTTTCTTTCATCACTTGGCCCACCAAAAACTGCAAAGACGCTGTTTTGCCTTTTTTGTAATCGGAAACCGCTTCTGAATTTTCGTCAATAATTTTTTGCGCAACCTTTTCCAGTTCGTCCGAATCTTTTACCTGAACTAAATCTTTTTCTCTAATCACCTGTGATGGGTCTTTGCCCGTCGCCCACATTTCCTTGAGCACTTCCTTGGCCGCCCGCGAGGTGATGACGTTGCGGTGGATTAAGCAAGCCCATTCGGCAAAATTTTCAGCCGTTATTTTTATATCATCAATTTCGGCTGATGATTCATTTAATAGCCCCAAAAAATCGCTCAAAAGATAATTAGCCGAAAGATTGATAATTAACTGTTTTTCTTTTTCTATAAAGTGGGGGCTGGTGTCCAATTCAGGCGCAAGCAAACTGTCTTTGTCCAAGCCCTCTTTGTCCCAATTCATGAATTCACTGACGACATTTTCAAAAAATCCAGCTAGTTTTTCATTGCCAACCAAAATAGTTATTTGGCTATCAGATAAACCGTATTGCGCATTAAAACGGCTGCGTTTTTCAGATGGCAATTCCGGCATTGTCGTTTTAATTTCCTCAACCAAATCGAAATTAATTTTGAGCGGCGGTAAATCCGGTTCTGGAAAATAACGATAATCATGTGATTCTTCTTTTCCCCGTTGAGAAATAGTTTTGCCAGTGTCTTCGTTCCAGCCGCGAGTTTCCTGCACCACTTTTTTACCTTCATCAATAAGTTTGGCTTGCCTTTTAATTTCATAATCAATGGCATCACGAACGGCCTTAAAGGAGTTAAGGTTTTTAATCTCAACTTTAGTGCCTAAGACCATTGACTCGCGAAGCGAGATATTTGCTTCGACCCGAAGCTGTCCCTTTTCCATGTCGGCATCGGAAACTCCCAAGTATCTCAAAATCAACTGTAATTCTTGGGCAAAAGCCGACGCTTCTTCACCAGAATTCAAATCCGGTTCGGTAACAAGCTCCATCAAAGGCACGCCGGCGCGGTTAAAATCAACTAGAGAGTGGCCGATGTGGCCCTCATGTAAAAGCCTGCCCGTGTCTTCTTCAAGATGAATTCTTGTTATATTTATTTCTTTACCGGTTCCGGGAATCAATAATTTGCCGCCAAGGCAAATCGGTTCGTCATATTGAGAAATTTGATAACCCTTGGGCAAATCCGGATAGAAATAATTTTTCCTGTCCCACTTGGTGATTTCCGAAATTTTACTTTGGAGCGCCAGCCCGACTTTTATTACCTTGTTCACCGCTTCTTGATTGATAACGGGAAGCGTCCCCGGCTGGCCGGTGCAAATTGGGCAAATGTTAATATTGGGATGTCGTTCATCCGGATCGTTTTTGGAAGCGCAAAACATCTTGGTTTTGGTTTTGAGCTCTGTGTGAATCTCCAGCCCAATTACCGGTTCGTATTTTGATTCGTGCTTTGCCATATTTTCAAAATACCACAAAATTTCAAATAAAAAAAGCCCGAAAGATTCAAAAAATTCAATTACCTTCTTAACATTTGTTTGATACCAGTTCATAATCTTGTTAATCGCCTCTGGATCGGCATTTTCGGGCCTAACCATGAGCATCGCTCCGCAATACGGGCATGAAGAGCCGTCGATAAGTTCCGAGCCACAAAAAGAAATTTCGCAGTGGCCGCAATTACGACGCTGAACAATTCGCTCACGAGACAATTCTTCGGTAATGTCAATTACGATAACAATGGGTTTTCTATCCAACAACTCAAACAAATCCATAAGAGCCTGGGCCTCTTCGGGCATTTTGGGAGAACCGTCTATAACTACTGGTTCAAATCTTTCCCAACGTAAGAGACTGTGGGTTAAAAGATAATCAATAATTACGGGTTTTGCTAAATTGCCCTTGCCTAAACTTTGGCCCTGTTTTGGTAATTTATTAGAAAGTTTTCTTAACTCATGGCCGCTGCCGAAATACTTAAACCCGGCCAAATCCTGAAGCCTGCGCGCCTGGGTGCCCTTGCCCGCGCCCGGCCAGCCAAGAATAATTACCGTTTTGCCTTCAAATCGATCATCCCAACGCGGCTTCGGCCGGTCATTAATGAATGGATTTTGCTTCTTTATTTTTTCAATAAACCGTCGTATTGTCCGCCGACCTTGTTTGAAAATCGCTATATGTTTTCTAACAAAATCGACGACATCCTTTTCAGTGTCAAAAAACAAACCGCGACGATTGAGCATCCTGATCATAAAAGTGGAATTATTATCCGAAATCCCTTCGTGATGCGGCCCTATAATAACCAACATTGGAATACCTTTAAGATAGCCCATTACCGTTTCACTGGTTGTACCACCCGACCCTTCAGCTGACGGCCGAATAATCATA
>LCEQ01000013.1 GCA_000994805.1 Candidatus Azambacteria bacterium GW2011_GWA2_42_9
ATCCTTCGATAAACTCAGGATCAACCCTGAAGAAAGTTGAACGGGTTGAAGAGACCAAAGAAAACGAGGTTTTAAAATACGCCGCGTCGCTTGAAAAATTTTCCGAGCATCCCATTGCCAAGGCTATTGTGGCATTCGCGGCAAGTTTGGGGAAATCATCTTCCCATCCGCTTGATAAAGCTATAAGAGAAAAGGCCGAAAGCGAAAGAATTGAGCTTTTTCCGATAAATAATTTTAAAGCCACTCCCGGCAAGGGGCTGGAAGGCGATGTAAATATAAACGGCAAACTGCAAAAATTATTTTTTGGCAACCGGGCGCTGATGGAAGAAAAAAATATAGAAATTACCGCTCTCCACGAAAAACAGCTTGAAAAACTTGAAGAAACCGGCAAAACCGCGATGATTTTAGCGTCTGATAAGCTGCTGGGAGCCGTTGCCGTTGCTGATACTCTCAAAGAAACCACTGCCGAATCAATTAAGTTGATAAAAAATCTCGGTTTGGAGGTTTGGATGATTACCGGCGACAATGAGCGGACGGCCAAAGCCATGGGCGAAAAAATCGGAATAAAAAATATTATGGCTAAAGTTTTGCCTCAGGAAAAATCGGAAAAAATAAAAGAGCTCCAACGCGGCGACCCCTCGACAGGACTTGGGGCAAGAAAAGTTGCAATGGTCGGCGATGGCATCAATGACGCGCCGGCTTTAACCGAAGCCGATGTCGGCATTGCCATCGGCACCGGCACCGATATTGCCATTGAATCTGGCGACATCACTTTGATTTCCGGAGACCCGATGGGAATTTATGAAGCGATAAAATTAAGCCGGCAAACCTTAAGAAATATCAAGCAAAATCTTTTTTGGGCTTATATTTACAATATTGTTTTAATTCCGGTGGCGGCCGGGGTCTTATGGCCCGTTTGGGGGATTCTTTTAAATCCGATCTTGGCCGGCGGCGCCATGGCTTTCAGCTCCGTGTCAGTGGTTTTAAATTCTTTGCGGTTGAAAAAATAAATAAATTATGAGAATTTTGGTTATTGAAGACGAAGAAGAAATTGCCAGCTTTATAAAAAAAGGCTTAACTGCCGAAAATTTTGCGGTTGACTGCGCGTTTGACGGCGAAGAAGGCTTAAAGTGCTCCCATATTAACGATTATGATTTGGCGGTATTGGATATTAAATTGCCGAAAAAGGACGGCTTGGAAGTTTGCCGGCAACTGCGCCGATCCGGGAAAACTTTTCCTATTATTATATTAAGCGTCAAAGATGACATGCCCACAAAGGTGGGCGCCTTAAATATCGGAGCCGATGATTATTTAACCAAGCCATTTTCTTTTGAAGAACTTTTAGCCAGAACCAGGGCCCTACTCCGGCGGGAAAAAAAAGTTATCGGGCCTAAGTTAAAATTGGCCGATCTGGAAATGGATGTTCTGTCTCACACTGTTGTTCGCGCCGATAAACCGATAAAATTAAATAAAAAAGAATTTTCTTTGCTGGAATATTTTATGAGAAACGTCGGAACCATGCTAACCCGAACCATGATTTTAGAGCATGTCTGGGATATGAATATTGATCCTTTCACCAATACCGTCGACGTTCACGTCAGATTTCTGAGAGAAAAAATTGATAAAAATCACGGAAGAAAACTTTTACACACCGTTCATGGTTATGGCTATAAGATGGAATAGTTTTAATAAAATTTAATTTTTTTATTATGAAAGTTTAAGTTTCTCTTTAAGAATATTTAATCGTAATTTTAATAAACTAAAAACCAGCGGCCGCTGGTTTTTAGTTCTTTAAAAATTTAAAAAAAGGAGCGATGAAATGAAGAAGGCGACCCGGCTGATTGAATGCTTTGATTTGCCGGACAATCCGGATTTAAACGCCGCTTATCGTTTGCTGCCGAAAAACCCGGATGAAAATTATTACCGGGAGCGCGTGGATAGAAATATCGGCTGGATTACCAAAGAAGAGCAGGAAGCGCTTAGGAAAATAACCATTGGCATTGCCGGCTGCGGTGGCATGGGCGGATTGCTCGGTCAAATTTTTGTTCGTCTGGGAATAGGCGAGGTCAGGATTGCCGACTGCGAGTCGTTTGATGTTTCAAACATTAATCGCCAGTTTGCCGCAACACGGATAACCGTTGGAAAAAGCAAGGCTATTGAAACAGCCAAAAAAATCAGGGAAACTACCGATGACACGACGCTTCTCGTATATCCCGGCGGTATCTGCGAAGAAAGCGTTTCAGGTTTTTTAAACGGCTGCGACGTGGTCTGCGACGAGATTGAATTTTGGGCGGTTGCCGCCCGCATTCTTTTTCACCAAGCCGCCCGGAACAAAAAAATTACAATTTTGTGCGCCGATACCGTCGGACACCGGACTTTTCTTTTTAAATTCACTCATGATAGTATGCGGGTTGAAGACTCTTTGGGCTTAACTTATAAGGAAGCTAAAATCTTGCAAAAGAAGCTTCAAAATAAAAAGGCCAGTCCCGAAGAGAGGTGGCGGATTTTAAAAGCGGTTAACGGAACTTTTGCGCCAGAGCTTCCGGAATATTTTATTGATGTCGGGCACGGCACCGTAAAGGCCTTGGAAAAGCGGCTTTTTGAAGAGGGACGGGCTTCTATTATCTCCACCAATCCGATTATGGCCGGCGGTTTTCTCGCCAACCACATTCTTCTTTATTTGCTTGGAGAAAAAATTTCGCCGGGTAAACGCAACACGGTAAATATTCCGAAAACGCCGGGATATCTCAGTTTTGACGCCGGCCATATGAAAGCCGTTATTGTTCCGGAAAATCAAAATCGGGCGGGAAAATGACCGATATCTTGGAAGTTAAGATTTGCGAAACCGATAATGAATGGCGGGAAATTGAAAAATTAATTGCTAAAAAGTATCTGAATGAATTTGGGGTTCGTCCTTCGCCGGCGGGGCATCATGTTATTGTTCTAAGGAACGGAGTTATTGTCGGCACTTCCGGTTTAGAATTTAGCTGTAATGAGGGAATTCCCTTAGAACGATATTTTGATATAGACGATGAATGGTTTATGGGTGTTTTTAAACCGGATATCGTGGAATTAACCAGATGGGCTTCTTGTTATCCAAACGCCGGCCTGGCATCGCATTTAGGAATTACTCGTTATGCCTTTGGTCATAATAAAGTTTTTGCCGTTTTATCTCTTAAAGAAAAACAACTTCAACATCTTGAATTGTTCGGCTCAAAACTCACAGCTCTTTCGGCAACGGTAAAAAAGGATATTCCCGATTTTCTTAAAAAATATTATTTAAATTGGCCCCGGCCAAAACTTTTTCGGACTTATCTTAAAGAGCTTTATAACATTTCCCGACAGGCGGTTCTAAAACTTAAAGAACAAGGAATAATAATAAGGATTAATTTTTAATAATGCTATCAATCAACCAATTTTTTCTTCTGATTGCCGGCCTGTTAACCTTCGGCATTACCTTGTTTGTTTATAGAGGCAAAAGAGATGCCGTGCGCCAGTCCTTTTTACTGATGGGCGCCGGTTTTTCTCTGTGGAACATAAGTTTAGTTTTAATGCAGATAATGAAAACTCCGATTCTGGTTGATTTTATATTTTTTATTTCCATTTTTCATTTTGGCGGATTACTGCTTTTTGCCAAAACCTTTCCTCAGCATTCCGGAACGCTTCCAAAAAGGTACTATTTGTATTTGGCGCCGATGGCCCTGCTTTTGGCCGTTACCCTGCCGTTTAATCTTCTTGTGGAAAAAGTTATTTTTCACCCCGATGGTTCTTTGGAGCCGGTTAATGGACCGGCTTTTATTTTTTTCGTTATAACCGCTTCCGGATATATTGCGGCCAGTTTATTTTTAATCATAAAAAAATTCAAATTGGCCAAGGGAATAATGAAAGAGCAGCTGAAATATCTGTTTTTAGGCCTCGGCGCTTCTTTTTTTATTGTTTTTATCGCCGATATTCTGCTGCCGGCGCTGGGTATTTTTAAATTGAATATTTTAGGAGCGGCTTCCCCAGTTATTTTTATAGGTTTTACGGCCCATGCCATTGTTCGTCATCGTTTTATGGATATTGAAGTTATTATTCAGCGGGGGCTTCTTTATTTGGGAACCGTTAGCGCGGCCGCGGTTGTTTATTTCCTGTCAATATTTACCATTGAAGAGGTTTTTAGAAAAACCTTTGAAACGGTGCCTCTTTTAAGCGCCATTTTTGCCGCTTTCGCCGTGGTGATCGGCTTTCCCTATTTTAAAGAGTGGTTCAATAAAACCACCAACCATTTTTTCTTCAGGGGTTCGTATAATTACTATGACGTTGCCAAGGCCTTAAGCCGGGCGCTGGCTTCAACTCTTGATTTTAAAAAATTGTTTTATTCCCTTGAAAAAATATTTGGATATAATTTAAAAATAAATAAATTCCTGTTTTTATCAATTAATTCTTCCGGCTTGCTTCAGTCCTTAAAAAATACCAATTTTAGCCTGAAAAATATTGACGCTTCGGATTTTAAAAATTTAAAAAATTTTTTTACTCTTTCGCGCGAACCGATTATTTATGAGGAATTAAAATATCAGGACGCAGATTTCGAAATTAAAAATTTATTAAAAAAACTTGACGCCGGAGCCGCCCTTCCGATTTTTAGCAAAAGCAGGCTGAGAGCCGTTTTTATATTGGGGCCCAAATTATCCGAAGAGTCCTTCAGCGATAAAGATATCGAGCTTCTTAATGTTTTTTCTCATCAGGCCGGCACGGCCCTGGAAAATATCGGACTCTATAAAAAGATTAAAGATTACAGCGGCGAGCTTGAAAAAAAAGTTGAAAAAAGAACGTCCGAATTAAAACAATTATATGATTCTCAATCAAAATTTTTATTTGACATTTCTCACGAACTGCAGACTCCCATATCCATTGCCAAGGGGAATCTTGAGCTGTTGTCTAAAAAAGAAAATTTTAAAAAATCTTCCGGCTTAAAAACTTTAGGCGTTATAGATAAAACGCTTGATAAAATGTCGCTTCTGGTCAGCAATCTTTTATCTTTGGCGCGCATTGATTTTAATCAAAACAAATTGGCCGGAAAACCGGTCCGATTAAATAATTTACTCGATGAATTATACGATGATTGCCAAATTTTAGCCGAAAATAAAAAAATAACTTTTCATTTAAAAAAAATCGGCAACGCCGTTGTTTTGGGCGACCGCGAAATGTTAAGGGAATTGTTTTTAAATCTCATTAGCAACGCTTTAAAATATACCGACGCCGGCGGAAAAATTGAGATAATTTTAGTTAAAGAAAATTCATATGCGACCATAAAGATCAGTGATACGGGGCGGGGCATAGCCAAAGAAGATCTGCCCCGTATTTTTGAAAGATTTTATAAGTCGTCTGTAAACAAGTCAAACATTGACAGCACCGGCCTGGGCCTGGCGATTTGCCGGCAAATCGCGAAATTACACGGCGGCAGCATCTCGGTTAAAAGCGAACCTGGCAAGGGCAGTGATTTTATCGTTAAACTGCCGGTTTATCAAAAATTATTATAATAACGGCCTGAGGATAACTTATTATCACGGCGGTTGAGTTGCTGTTATAATAAAGACAGGACTCTAAAAGGTCGACCCCGGCAGTAGAGCAAAGCTCACTGCGGGGCAAGAAAATTATAAAAATTAAAGATAAATTCATATTATGAAGATATTACATGTCATTGCCTTTATTTTGGTAATCATCGGGGGTTTAAATTGGCTTTGGATCGGTCTTTTAGGAGGGGGCGGCGTCGGCGACTTTTTGGGCGCTTCTTTGGCGCGCGCGATTTACGTGCTTGTTGGTTTATCAGCCGTTTACCTTGTCGTATTTCATAAAAAAGATTGTAAAATGTGCGGCGGTTCAATGTAAAACATTGTAAGATGTTCTGTTTAAAAATGCCCCCGCAGGCCGCGGGGACATTTTATTATCTTTTAAAAAGGCGTATAATTAAGGTTGTGAAAAAGCCGATTTTTATTATTGCCATTATTGTTTTAATCGCTGTTTTAAGCGGATATTTTTATTTTTTCCGCAATAAAGAAAAAGAACTGAATTTTTTTGTCGTTAAAAAGGGCGACGTTTTAGAGGAGGTCAGCGTTACCGGGCGCGTTGAGCCGTTTAAAAGCGTTGATTTGGCTTTTGAAAAAAGCGGGCGCGTAGTTTCTGTTTTTACCAATGTGGGAAATTATGTCAGCGCGGGAGACGTTTTGGTTAAACAAGACAATTCGGAACTTTCCGCCCAGCTTGAAAAAGCCGAAGCCGATTTAGAAACCCAAAAAGCAAATTTAAAAAAATCAGAAATCGTTTTAAATAATTATTATCTGGCCATTCCCGATATTTTAAACGACGCTTACATTAAAGCCGATGATGCCGTAAGAAATCAGGCCGGTTCAATGTTTACCGATGCCGAATCGGATACGCCCAAAGTGAATTTTTCAAGCACCAACTCGCAGGCCGTTACCGATTCTCAAAATAGCCGGCTGGTGTCAAGAGCGGAGCTAAGCGCCTGGCGCCAAGAATTGGCCGAATTAAATTCCGCGTCTTCAAACGAAAATCTTTTTACGGCGCTTGCAAAGTCCAAGGCGCGGCTTTCTGCCATAAGTTCATTTCTGACAAATCTGTCCGATGCTCTTGAAAAAGCTACCGGGCTTTCTCAATCAACTCTTGATTCTTACAAAGCCAGTATCACCACTGGCCGAACCAATGTTAATACCGTGGCAACCAATATTTCCGATCAAAAACAAGACGTTGATTCCCAAAAGGCAACCATTGCTTCGGAAGGAGCGGCGGTCAAATCTTATCAGGCCGGCGTTTCAAATATTGAATCGCAAATTTCAAAGACGATTTTATATTCCCCGATAAATGGAGTTATAACCAAGCAAGATGCCAAAATCGGAGAGATCGCGGCGGCTAATGCCGTTTTATTGTCTATAATTTCGGCGCAATATGAAATTGAGGCCAACATTCCGGAAGTGGATATTGCCGGAATAAAAATCGGCAACACGGCCAATATTACGCTTGACGCTTATGGAAGCGATGAAAATTTTGCGGCCAAGGTTTTCGCGATTGATCCGGCCGAAAAAATCATAGAAGGCGTTGCGACGTATAAAACCACCCTTCGTTTTGTTAAAAGCGACGGCCGGGTAAAATCGGGAATGACGGCGAACATTGATATATTGAAAAATGAAAAATCGGGTGTTTTAATTGTTCCCCAGCGGCTTGTGAGTTCCAGAGACGGAGAAAAATTCGTGAATATAATTGATAATGGAAGTACAAAAGAAGTTAAGATTATCACCGGCTTGCGCGGTTCCGATGGCAATATCGAGGTTGTCGAAGGGCTTAAAGAAGGCGATTATGTCTCTTATTGAAGTTAAAAACCTGACCAAAATTTACCATGATGGGGAAGTGGAAACTCCGGCGCTGCGCGGTGTTTCTTTAGATATTGAAGACGGAGAATTTGTTGCTATTATGGGTCCTTCCGGTTCCGGAAAATCAACCCTTCTTCATATTTTGGGATTTTTAGACAAGCACACGGCGGGCGATTACCGTTTCGGAGGCAAGGCGCTGGCCGATTATACCGAAGAAGAAGTTGCGAGATTTAGAAATGAAGAGATGGGATTTATTTTCCAGACATTTAATTTACTGCGGCGCACCAATGTTTTGGAAAACGTAAAATTGCCCCTGCTTTATTCCGGGGTCAAGCCGCAACTTTGGGAGGAAAAAGCGATTGCCGCCATTAAAACTGTCGGCATGGACCATCGGTTAAATCACGAACCGTCCCAGCTTTCCGGCGGAGAACAGCAACGGGCGGCAATCGCGCGCGCCATCGTTAATAATCCTAAAGTTATTTTTGCCGATGAACCGACGGGAAATCTGGATTCTAAGTCCGGCGGGCAAGTTATGGAAACGATAGAAAAACTTCACGAAAATGGCAATACCATAATACTTATTACTCACGAAACTTATACCGCCGAATACGCCCAGAGAATCATCCGCTTAAAAGACGGGTTAATTGAAAACGATGAACGCGTCAAACAAAGGCGCCATCCGGCTAATCATAAATTTATCAAATAAATGTCTTACTACTATATTTTTAAAACGGCGCTTGCGGGTCTCAAAACAAATCTTTTAAGAAGCGTTTTGACTCTTCTTGGAATCGTCATTGGCATCACCGCCATTATTTTGGTGATGTCTTTGGGGCAAGGGGCGCAGAATCTTATTTTGAGCCAAATTCAGAGCATCGGCCCGAAAGTTATCGCGATCGCGCCCGGCCGCCAGCCGAAAGGGCCGACAGATATTATCGCCACATTTACCGATTCTTTAAAAGAAGAAGATTTTAAAGAGCTTTCAAAAAAAATTAATATTCCCCATGCCGCGAAAATAATGCCCATTGTATTTGGCAGCCAGACGATCGCTTACGGGAGCGAAACCTACCGGCCGACAATTTTCGGCGTTACCGATTTTTTCGCCGAAATTTATGATATTTATCCGTTCGAGGGGCGGCTTTTTACCGATGAAGAAGTTAAAAGCAATGCCGATGTCGTTATTATTGGTTCAAAAGTTAAAGACGAATTATTCGGAGACGAGGACGCAATCGGGAAAAGGGCAAAAATAAAAGGAAGAAATTTCAGGATAATCGGTGTTCTTCCTCAAACCGGGCAGGTCTCATTTTTGAATTTTGACGAGGTCGCTTTTATTCCATACACGACGGCTCAGCAATATATTTTCGGAATCAAATTTTTCCACCGCATTGTCATTGAAGCCGATGCCGAAGAAAATGTGGCTCAGACGGTTGAGAACATTAAAATAACTCTAAGAAACTCGCACAACATTACCGACCCCGAAAAAGACGACTTTTTTGTGGAAACCCAGGCCGAAGCTTTGGAAACGGTTTCAAGCATTACCGATATCCTGAAATTATTTTTGGCGGCGATGGCCGCAATTTCACTTCTCGTCGGCGGCATCGGCATTATGAACATAATGCTTGTTTCGGTTACCGAAAGAACCCGGGAAATCGGCTTGCGCAAAGCGGTCGGAGCGACGGAAAAAAACATTTTGTTCCAGTTTCTTTTTGAGGCAATCGTGCTGACGGTTTCGGGCGGCGTAATCGGCATCGCCTTGGGCGCCCTGTTTTCTTTTTCCGTTTCGCTGGTTCTCGGCCGATATTTGGGGCTCGGTTGGGAGTTCGTGTTTCCGATTTCAGCAGTCATCTTAGGCCTTGGCGTTTCGACGCTTGTCGGCTTGGTTTTCGGGATTTATCCCGCCCGCCAGGCCTCGCTTAAAAGTCCCATAGAAGCATTGAGGTATGAATGAAAATGGATTAAAAAAGCTGGATATTATATTGCTCGGAACATTGCCAATAGCGGCCGCTATTGTTTCTTTGATTTTTAAGACCAACCTTTTGGTTTCAACCATGTTATTTTTTGGACTTCCCTCCGCGTGGTTATCTTACAGAACCAAATCGGCGATTAAAAAAACCGCCATTTTTGCCGCGATTTTTTCTATTTTAATGACGCCAATGTTAGATTATGTAGCGGTTGTGAATGGCGTCTGGGTTGTGTCAACCGTTTTTCCGGTGAAGTTATTTGGCACAACTCCGGCGGAACAATTTATTTGGGGGTTCTTTTTTGTTTATTTTTTGGTAATTTTTTATGAACATTTTTTTGATAAAAGTAAAAATGAAAAAATCAATCCGCGTCTGAAAAATTTTGTTATTGTCTTTACTATTCTGTCTCTATCGTTTCTTTTTGTGGTGTTTATCAATCCAAACATCATTCAAATAGAGTATGCTTATTTTTGGATTGCATTTATTTTTGGATTTATAGAACTCATTTTATTTTTATTGGTTTATCCCGGGTTATTATCAAAATTTTTTAAAACGACGATTTATTTTTTTAGTTTGGCGGTTTTAGTGGAATTTACAGGATTAAAACTCAACCATTGGTTTTTTCCGAAAAATACTAAATTCATAGGATGGGTGGGATTATTCGGACTCAAATTTCCATTTGAAGAATTTTTATTCTATTTTGTAATGCTTGCCGCTATGATTCTTACGTATTATGAATTTTTTGTCGATGACAGGAAATAGGTTATATAATTAAAATATAAAATATAAATTAAAACATATGAATTCAAAACTTTTAAATTGGACATTAAGAATTTCGGTGGCCGGAGAATTTATAGGCCACGGCGTTTTCGCGCTCCAAGGCAAAAAGGATTGGGTAAATTGGTTTTCGGTCTTCGGGATATCCGACGCAAATACGGCGACATCTTTGTTGTTTTTAATTGGCGCGATGGATATTGCCTTAGCTGTTTTAATTTTAATAAAACCGGTAAGAATCGCGCTTTTGTGGATGGCCTTCTGGGGATTTTGGACGGCGCTTCTTCGCCCGATTGTCGGGCTTCCCGTCTGGGATTTTGTTGAAAGATGGGCAAACTGGGGCGCTCCTTTGGCATTGCTTTTGACCCTCGGCTGGCCAAAAACTTTTAAAGAATGGTTTAAATGAAGTTGACAATAAATTCGGGATGGTTTACAGTAGAAAAACTATGTGTGGACACAAAATAACACCCACAAATATATATTTCAAAACCCGCTCGATGGGAGGTTAGTTAATTTTTTTGGCTTAAATTAGATTAAAACCCGCCCTTCGACAAGCTCAGGGCGGTTTTTAGGTTTTAAAGGTACTTTAACAACTCAAAAAGGAGGGGAGAAATGCTGAAAAACAACCCGTTGATATATATGGCAAAAAAGCTGTGGGAGTACTCTGCTGGCAATAGAAAGAATCTAATTTTGTATCTACTGATGTTTGTTGCATCTAATGTGACCAGTCTGGCTACGCCATTGGTTTTTGCCAAGATTATGAACATAATTCAGGAAATTATTACCAAAAAACAGTTGATTAATAGTGGCAGTTTACTAAGATTATCATTTTGGATGTTATTGCTTCCAATTATTCAATTAGTCTTCTGGTTTTTTCACGGACTTGCCAGAGTAAAAGAAAGAAAAAATGCTTTTTTGGTAGAAGCAAACTATAAAAATTACTTACTTACTGGAACCATGGCGTTTCCGATGGAATGGCACACGGAACATCATTCCGGCGATACTGCTGACAAAATTAATAACGGAAGTTCTTCTATGTTTCATTTTGCGGAAAATACATTTATTGTAATGGAAATGATTGTTAGGCTTGTTGGCTCGTATATGGTTTTAGTGTACTTTCATCCACCCGCGGCTTATCTGGTTATGTTAATAATTATATTTGCCGGATTAGCGGTCATAAAATATGACAAAATTCTTGTTCCTCAATATGAATATCTTGATAAGTCCGGAAACAAGGTTTCAGAAAAAATTATTGATGCTATCACAAACATTACTACGATTAAAATTCTGCGGGTCGAGAAACAAATTCAGAGGGCGATCTCAAATAAAATCATGGAGCCGATCGCGGTGTATAATGAGAATAGTAAAAAAGGAGAGATAAAGTGGTTTTGGGTAAGCATATGCAGTTCGACAAGCGTTGTTTTGGTTTTATTTTCTTATCTTTATGGATGTTATCTTAGCGGCGCCACAATAATGATTGGAACGATTTATGCGCTTCATGGTTATCTATCAAATATTCAGGATTTATTTTATAGCTTTGCTTCTAAATACAGCGACATAGTCAGACAAAGAGCTTCCGTTGCTAATTCCGAAGAAATCTCTAAGGATTTTCGGGCGCAGGAAAAAAACGGAGCATCGTTGTTAAACGGAACTTGGGAAAAATTGGAAATAAAATCTTTATCGTTTTCGTATCATGGCGAAGAGGGAGCAGATCCGCACTTAGATGATATTTCACTCAATATTAAAAAAGGGGAGCGAATAGCATTAATAGGAGAAACCGGCTCTGGCAAAAGCACCCTGCTTAAAATTATTCGCGAATTATACCATCCTTCCAGCTTAAAGCTTTATCTGGACGGCAAACTTCTTAAAAACGGATTTAAATCAATAAGTTCCAAAATCGCTTTAATTCCTCAAGATCCGGAAATATTTCAGGAAACGATACTGGATAATATTACCGTTGGCGCTGATTACGATATGGCTGAAATTCTTAGATATACCGATATGGCTTGTTTTACAGATGTTGTTTCGAGCCTGCCGAATAAGTTTGATTCAATGATAAAAGAGAAGGGCGTTAACTTGAGCGGGGGAGAAAAACAGCGCTTGGCTCT
The DNA here is from genome assembly GCA_000994805.1 of Candidatus Azambacteria bacterium GW2011_GWA2_42_9. Taxonomy (GTDB): domain Bacteria; phylum Patescibacteriota; class Minisyncoccia; order UBA10092; family UBA10092; genus GWA1-42-19. The sequence continues at coordinate 12,208 of LCEQ01000013.1, forward strand.
GGCCCGCGGCCTCTTGGCAAGCCATGACAAGGCGATTGTTCTTCTTGATGAACCGACAAGCAGCGTTGATGTGGTTACTGAAGAAAAAATATTCAGAAATATTTTTAAAGCATTTACCGATAAGGCAATTATCTGTTCTTTGCACAGCCTCCACCTTTTGCCGTTATTTGACCGCATCCATCTTTTTGAAGACGGGAAAATAATCGCCGCGGGAACATTTGAGGAATTATTGGTATTGTCTGAAGAATTCAGAAATACTTGGAACGATTTTATTAGGAATAGGGATAAAACTCAGGTAAATAGCCGAAACGGAAAGGAGAAATAGAATGAAAATAAAAAATCGGGTTGTGTTTCTTAGGGGCAGAAAAGTGATTTTGCGGCCGCTTGATAAAGAAACTGATTTAGAGGCCTGCCAAAGATGGATTAATGATCCGGAAGTTAGGCAGTATCTGAAAAGATTTTTACCGACATCAAAGCAGACAGAATCAGAATGGTTGGACAGTCTTGGCAAAAAAACTGATGATATTGTTTTGGCAATTGAGACATTAGATGGAAAATTTATCGGTACTATGGGGCTTCACAAAATTGATTGGAAAGACAGAACCGCAATTACAGGCGCTTTAATAGGCGATAAAACGTATTGGGGCAAGGGTTATGGCACCGATGCCAAGATGGTTCTTCTGGATTATGCTTTTAATCAGCTCGGCTTAAGAAAAATTTGTTCTTCGGTTTTGGCATTCAACAAGAGAAGTTTAAGATATAATCTTCATTGTGGATATAAAGTTGAAGGCATTCAGAAAAAGCAGATTTTCCGGGACGGGAAATATCGAGACAAGCTTTTACTCGCCGTCTTTCAAGAGGATTGGCTGCCGATTTGGGAAAAGTATCGGAGAACAGGAAAAATAAAATAAATTTTTTACCCCCGCGGAGCGGGGGATTTTCTTTCTGTGTATCACTAAGAATCCTATATCTGGACACGGGCTTGACAAATTTATTATATATCAATATAATGTTTTAATGTTCATTGAAATATTTTCGAACTAAAAAAACTCACCAAGGAGGTGATGCCTCTCAAGTATAAGTTTATCTGAAGTTTTTAAATAAAGCTTTTACCAAAACAAACCCAAAGGGAGGAGAAAATGAGGAACTCGGGGCGGTTAATTGTTTTAATTGTTGCGTCAATGTTTCTTCTTGGGGCTGCGGCTCCGCAATACGTTCAGGCTCCGTCTCTGAATAAAGTGGTTAATACGCCTATTGGTAATGTCAGTGGCGGCACAATAAATGTGCCTTTGATTACCTGGGGCGGCGATATTGCCACAGTTTTTGCAAACGGTAATTCGCGGACAACCGTTAAGGGTAGTATTTTTAACCAGAAGGGTCTTAGTGTGAAGCTTTTCCGGGAAGATGATTTTAAGAAGCAGGTTGAAATGTACCTTCGTGGAGATACAC
>LCEQ01000014.1 GCA_000994805.1 Candidatus Azambacteria bacterium GW2011_GWA2_42_9
GAACTATTTTTATATTATATCCTGTAGAGTTACTACTATTAACCGTCAAAACGCTTGAAGTGGAAACCGGCGTTCCCGGCGTGAGCCCGCCGACAAATAAGACGCTCGGAACATCAACGGTGAAAGTTAAAGAAGCGCCCGGCGTAAAAGTGCCGATGCTCGCGCCGGCATCATAGTTGCCATTGGTGTCGCGCTGGAAAGCCACATAAGTATATTGCTGACCGTTGGTTAGGACGGCGGTAGTACAGCCAACATCTCCTCCGGAGCCGTCAATTTTGCTTTCGACGCTTAAAGCGGCGGAAGAAATTACACAGGCCACAGTGGCGGTTGGAGTATCGGTAATAGTATCGCCGGCGGTGTAATCACTTTTACCTTCGGCCGGAACCGCGCTTCCGGCCGCGCCGGCGGCCCACCTTAAAATCACCGAACCGTTTGTGGTGTCAAAGTCGCCGTTGTTTGAAGTCGTCCAATTTAAAGTAACCTTCGCGTCTCCGGCGGTGCCGCTGGTGGCCGTCGCGCCGTTTGGCGACGCGTTGTCAATCGTCACCGTGTCGCTCGTGGTATCCGTGCCGCTGGTATTATTGTTAGTGGCGGTAATGGCGGTAATAGTTGCTGTAACGACATAAGTGTTGCCCGGAGGCGCCGGCATGGCGCTGTGGGTTAGGGGTTTTATCCTGATATTAAACGTGGTTGAAGCGTTTGTAACCGGAAGATCGCAGCCGGTAAGGCCAATAGTGTCGCCCGTAGGATTGAATACGGTGCAATAAGTGGTGGTATTGGCGCTGTTGGTGATAAGAACGGCCACCGTGCTGGTACCGGTGCCGGTTGCCAAAGTGGTGGTGGCGTTGGTTACCGTGTCGGAATAACCGGTGGTTAATAAATTAAAAGTTCCGACCGTGGTCGTGGCCGCTCCGGGCGCGATGGTCGGATTAACCCCCGGATTGGTATCGTTGCCAAGAAAAGTGGCCGCCGGCCGTATTGCTAAAGTACCTGCAACCCATGAGTCAGAGCCGCTGTCGGCGTCGCCACCGGTCCACGCTCCGGGATCTACCGCTCCGCCGCCCCACGCTATAGACGCGATATCAGCGATAATCGACATTGTGGAACCAAAACCTGTAGTAGATGTCGCGTTGCCGTAACCGGAAGGAGCGGTTTGAGGCAGGGGCCCAGTGTCGCCGGTCCCCATGCCAACAGTCAAAACATAAGCGCCAGTCGTTACCGGAGTGATACTCGGACTATCCGGATGCGCAGCATTGGCTGGACCGCCAACGCCAGCGGGAGGAGTAACATCCATCGGTGTCGTGCTGGCCGCGTTGCGCCAGACCTGAACTGACGTAGCGCCGCCGTTTGCGGCGTTATTGAAACCTAGCGCTGTAACGGAGGTGTCAGGAGTCGGCCCCATGGTCTTCCAATTGACGCTCATATTTGCATCTCTAGTGTCACTATCGTAAAGGTCATACACCTCGGTGTAACCGGCCGTGTTAACTCCCGGGTTGCCGTTTGCCGCGCTCGCCCAGCCGGTAACGACAATAACTAAATCGCCCGCGGCGGCGGAACTGCCGACGCCACCCGTCAAGCTGGTGAGCGAGACGGTATATGTTGCTCCGGTTCCGCTATTGGATGCTTTTCCGACAAATTGAAGACCCGTTGCCGCCTGCGCTTTCTGAATTTTCGGCGGAAAACCTGAAATTTGTGGAAAACCGCTAAAAACCCAGCCGGTGATAACAAGAAAAATAATTAAAAATTTAAAAATCTTTGGCATCATTTGCTTGTGGATATTTGGGGTTGACATGGTTTGTGGGGGTGATATAATGAAGACATAAACGGCTTCGGCCTCGATCCTGCTTCGGCAGGATCAGACAAATAGAAAAGCGGTTATGAATCGCATAAATTTATGACCGCTTTTTGTATTATCTTGTAATTAGCACCGGATACTGTACTCATTTTGGTGTAGGATTTTTTAATTTTCATCATTGTCCTGTTACGGTAAAAATTTCCCCCGAATTATTCCCTTCCAAAAATTTACTCATCTCGCCGCCCCGTTCGCAACTTTCTTGCGTATGTCCGGCATAGGCCATAACTTCAATATAGCTCCCCGCTGGCAAATCAAATGTAAAGGTATGGGACAAAGTTTCGTTTGAGACGCATTTAGAATTGAACGATTTATTATCAAAATCTGTTACGCGAATGCCCCAAAAATCGCAGGATTGGCTGTTAAGTCCACAACCGTTGTTAAAACCAAAATCATCAAAACTATCAACCGAAACACTGATAGAAATGGGGCCATCTGTATTTGAACTGTTGAGCGTTCTGTTATAAGAACTATAAGAAACAAAGTTTGATTGTTGTGATAAAATCGCCGCCGTTTCTGGTTGAGAAATTAAAGAGGTTTCATACTCCAATTCCAGCGCCATACCGTCCAAATAAACATAAGGTGTTTTATTTAAAATCGGCAGCGATTCAATTTTTATCTGGATTTTTTTAATATCTTCAAGCTGATAAACCGGAATTTCAAAAGCCAAATTTTGCCAGTTGTTTTTGTTGACCGTTCCGAGTTCCTGCCAACTAACGCCGTCAAGAGTGTAGGAAACTTTTAAGAAATCCTCGGTTGGCGCGATGGGACTTTCCAATGAAGAAGTGGCGGCAGGGATAGTTTCGGAAACCTGCCCCGCAGTAATAGCAGAGCTATCTACTACTGGGGTCGAAGTATTTGAAATTTGGTCATCAGCAGAAAAGAAATTATATTTTTTCCACCAATAAGACGTCGGCGACGAAGTCGCGATAGCAGCCGCATTTTCCACTTCGACGCTTGCGGTCGGAGTTGTTGTCGCTTCTCCGACATCCGATGTCGGAGAAATTTGGACATCGAATGTCACGGCTGTTTCGGGATTCGCAGTATTTGTTGTAATCGTAACCTCCGAAGTGGTGGTGGAAACTATTACCTGAACTTTGTCGGCGTGAATGTTATCTAAAATCTGGTTGATGACATCGTTGGTGTTTTGAACAACTGCTTCTGAAGAAGTGGCGAGCGGCTGAATTATGGTAATGGAAGACGTGGCGACCCGTGGCTCTTCATCGCTAACCAGCCACGAAAATTTCAAATTAACGCTTTTGATAAGTTTGATTTCGCTTTCCGAAAAATCGCCATTGAAACTGCCGCAATAAATTTCTTTGATTCCTCCTTCCGAAAAAACCGCCGAATTTTCTTTGTTTATCGCGCCGATTTCCGAAACCGAGGAGATGGCAGCCGGGATGGTTTCGGAAATCGAAATAGTTTGGGTTTCCGGTTTCTTTTGCGCCAAATGCGGATTTTTCCATGAACCCAGACAACTCCCCGGATATAAACTAGCCGAGCCGGCGTTTGCCCACCTAGAATAAATGAGAAGTCCGGTTACTAGCGCTATAAGCAACAATATTCCGCCCATTATTAGCCGGAATTTTCTTGTTTTTACGATTAAGTTTAAATTAATCATTTTTAAATTCTATTTTCCAATATCCGATATGCCAAACAACAACCGTCAACCGGTTGCGATTTTTATCTGTTTTAAATTATAACATAAAAATTCCCCGCCTCGGGAAATTTTATCCACAATTAACTTTTAAGTATTAGCCAAACCACACATTCGCCGTTGTTTACATTTCTTATTAATTTACCTTGTGTTTCTTATTAATTTAGTATTAATTTAGTTTAATATTAATTTAGTAATGACTTAATAATAATATATTTACAAACTGTCCCTGAATAGCCGATCGGTTATTCAGGGACATATTATTTAAATTAAGATAATTTAAATCTTTGTTTTAAATCCATTGTAATGTCAATATCTTTAGCAATTATGTATCTAACATACGGTTTAACTTCAAAAATTTCCAATATAAAATTGATTTCATTTTTGCAATCGTAGGGATATACAAACACGCTTTTCTGCATCGGATAAAATCCCAATTCTTTCATTTTTGAAACCAATGCCTTTCTCGCTTTGTTTTTATATTCAGGAATATCAAACGCAACAATTCTCCAAAAGCCGTCCCATCTTCTTTTTTTAAAGTTCTCTGATTTATTTTCCGCCATTCCTTGGCCGCAGATTTTAAAATGCGAAAATAATGATCCGGCCGTCGAGTCAGTGATAAAGAAGCACCAGCTAACAAAATTAATAAAATTTTCTGGCCCACTGGACCAATTCGTTCTTTTTTGATTCCTGTTTTTGCTTTATACATATATATGCATAATTTATAATTAATTTTAAAAACTGTCCTCCAATGGCCGATCGGTTATTTGAGTGCAGGTTTTATTCAAATTGCAAAAAGTCAGATTTTGGTGCGCCCTGAAGGATTTGAACCTTCGACCGTCTCCTTAAAAGGGAGCTGCTCTGCCGAACTGAGCTAAGGGCGCGTATATTTATTTTCTCTCAAACCAATATAACACTAAAATTGGCAAAATAAACCAGATTAAATGCGCCCAATCCGAACCAAATAATAATTTCGTAAGCGGCGCCAATTTAATTGCTTGCGAGTTTAATACGGAAACATACCCAAAAATAATGTTGGCCCATAGTCCAACGTTTATAAAGCTTAAAAATAAAACTTGGCCGGTTTTTTTATTCAGTTCTTTTCTGGAAAATCCCGATTTTTTAAAAATCCAAAAAATAAAAACGATTAAAATAAAAAAAATAAATGATTTTAAGAAAATTATCTGGGCAATATTAAGATTGTTTAAAAAATTCTTAGGATACGGGACATATTCATTTATCAAGGTGGCCGGATAAGATGCTAACAATAACACAATTATCCGGTTTCGTCCAACAACAACGCCGTAAATAAAAACGGCGGCAAAAAAGAATAAAAGCAATAAAATATCCCATGTTGGATTGCTTAAAAAAAGATTTAATTTGTTAGTCCAATTCATTTTTTACTTGTTCTAACAATTCGCGGGCTTTGCGGGATAAATTTTTCGGCGTTTTGATATTTATAATAAAAATTATATCGCCGTTTTTGCCGTGGTGCACGAGCGCTTCGCCGTTTTGAATACCGACCGGAATTTTGAGTTTCATCCGCTCCCCCCTCACTGAAACTTCAATTTCGCCGCCCAATATCGCGGTTATAAAATCAATATTTAAAGTTGTTTGAATTGTTGACCAGGCGCGACTGCCGAATCCCCCGCTAAAAAAATCCTCCCAGCCCGAGGCTGGTCCGCCTCTGGCGGAAAAACCACCCCTTGAAGAAAAACCAAACAATTCTTCTAAAATATCCGATAATCCGCCGAATCCTTCCCAGCCTTCGGCTGGTCCTCCTTGGGCGGAAAAAGTCCGGCCGAATCTGTCGTACTGCTGCCGTTTTTCTTTATTCCCCAAAACTTGATAGGCGTCATTAATTTCTTTAAATTTTTTGTCATCGCCTTTGTTTTTGTCGGGATGGTATTGGTGCGCCAACTTTCTATAAGCCCGTTTGATTTCATCTTCAGACGCGCTCTTGGGCACTCCCAAAATTTCGTAATAATTCTTGGCCATTTATTATTTTTTTTCTTCAGATTTAGGTTCTTCCCGCTCTTCGGAGCGAGGCTCGCTCGCCTCGCCTTCGCGAGAGCGAAGCGGGCCTTCGGCGGCTTTCGGTTTTTCTTTCTTAATATAACGCTTCGCCGATTTTTTGGATTTCGGTTGAAAGTTCTTGTGACGCTTTTTTAATCGCTTCAATGTCGGCGCCATCTTTAACTTTTTTTAGCGCATCGATTTTCTCTTCAATGGTTTTTTTATCTTCCGTCTTAACTTTTCCTGCCTTGCCGTCAGGCAGGTCGCCGGCGTCTTTTAACGCCTTCTCGGACATATAGATAAGCGATTCGGCATTGTTTTTGATTTCTACTTCTTCTTTTTTCTTAGTGTCTTCGGCAGCGTTTATTTCCGCTTCTTTTTTCATTTTTTCAATTTCTTCTTTTGAAAGACCGGTTGAAGCAGTTATGGTAATTGATTGCTTTTTATTGGTCGCTTTATCAATCGCCGAAACATTCAAAATTCCATTGGCATCAATGTCAAAAGCGACTTCAATCTGGGGCGCGCCGCGAGGGGCCGGAGGAATTCCATCTAAAATAAACTTACCAAGAGTTTTATTGTCAGCCGACATAGGCCGCTCGCCCTGAAGCACATGAATTTCCACCTGAGGCTGATTGTCAGCCGCGGTTGAAAAAACTTGGGTTTTAGCCGTCGGAATGGTAGTATTTTTTGCAATCATCGGCGTGGCAATATTTCCCAAAGTTTCTATGCCTAGCGTAAGAGGGGTAACGTCAAGAAGTAAGATGTCGCGGACATCGCCCTGTAAAACTCCGGCTTGAACGGCCGCACCGAGCGCCACAACTTCATCCGGATTAATGCCTTTATGCGGCTCTTTCCCAAAAAGATTTTTCACCGCTTCGGTAATCGCCGGCATTCTTGTTTGGCCGCCGACTAAAACAACTTCGTCCACGTCGTTAAGTGAAAATCCGGCTTCTTTTACTGTCTGTTTAACCAATTCAAGCGAAGTGGCGACAAAATCGTGAACCAATTCTTCCAGTTTTGCTCGCGTCATTTTAGTAACAAAATGTTTTGGTCCGTCAGCGCCAGAAGTGATAAATGGAAGATTAATTTCTGTTTCCATAACAGTCGAAAGTTCGTGTTTGGCTTTTTCCGCCGCTTCTTTAAGGCGCGCTAAAGCCATTGAATCTTTGGATAAATCAATCCCCTGATCTTTTTTAAATAAATCCGTTAAATAATTGGTAATTCTTTGGTCAAAATCATCGCCGCCCAGATGCGTGTCGCCTCCCGTGGCTTTCACTTCAATCGTGTCGTCGCCGATTTCTAGAACCGACACGTCAAAAGTGCCGCCGCCGAAATCATAAACCACAATTTGTTCCGATTTCTTCTTGTCCAAACCATATGCCAAAGCTGCGGCCGTCGGCTCATTAATAATTCTTAAAACTTTTAGGCCCGCGATTTCTCCGGCATTTTTTGTCGCCTGCCTTTGAGAATCGTCAAAATAAGCCGGAACGGTAATGATGGCCTCGGTGATTTTTTCGCCGAGTTTTTCTTCCGCGTCCGCTTTTAGTTTCTGGAGAATCATCGCTGAAATTTCTTCCGGCCGGTACCACTTTACTTGCCCCGCAACTGCGGGGTCGCCCATTTTCACTTCCACGCCACCCGTTGCCGACTTTTGTATTTTATAGGGCAGCCATTTTAAATCGCGAGAAACTTCCGGATCTTCCCACCGGCGACCGATTAATCTTTTAATGGAAAATAAAGTGTTTTCCGGATTTACCACCGCCTGGCGTTTCGCCAAAAGACCGGCTAAGCGTTCGCCGCTTTTCGAAAGCGCAACCATGGAAGGCGTAGTCCGGTTGCCTTCTTTATTTTCAATTATTTTTGGTTCGCCCGCCTCGACAATCGCCATCGCCGAATTAGTGGTCCCCAAGTCAATTCCTAAAATTTTAGACATAATTTTTATTATTTATTATTTATAAACTTTAACTTTTGCGGGTCTCAAAACCTCGCCGTGCATGGAATATCCCCTTTGAAGCTCCTCGGCAATTTTTCCGATCTCGCCTCCTTCAGCGCTTTCGATTGCTTCATGTTTCATTGGATCGAACCCTTCTCCTTTTACCGCCATTGCTTCAACTCCCTGTGTTTTTAGATAATCTTCAAGTTGTTTTTTAATGCCCTCAATCCCCTTAACCCATAAATCATTTTTCAGATTTTCCGGAATTTCGCCAAACGCTTTATCAAAAGCGTCTAAAATGATAAGAAGCGGAATTAACATTATTTTAGACATCCATTCTTTGATTTCTTTGTTTTGCGCTTCCATTTCTTTCTTTAAATTTAAATAATCCGCTTTCGCCCGCTTCCAGCCATTGAGATATTCGTCGCCCTGCTTCCTCAAATTCTCAATTTCCAATTTTAAATTTTCAATGTTATTTTCTTCGATCATAGTTTTGAAATAATTTTTTAATTAAAAATTTCTTAAAAAATTCGTCCGATACTTCCGGAAATATTTTTGAAACGCATGACATTATTTCTTGCGAAGTACTTAATAATTCGCTTGTGAGCAAATTAAGCCGCGCCATCTCGCTTTGTGAAAGCTCATCTGACTCCCGGATTTCTTCAATAAAAAAATGCCAGCCGCGGGAGGTGGGAACCCGCCCGCCGGAAGTATGCGGCTTGGCTAAAAATCCCAACTCTTCAAGAAATGCCAAATCATTCCTAATTGTAGCCGAACTCACTTCCAAATCATAATTTTCAGCAAGAAATTCGGAACCAACCGGCCGCGCCGATTTTATAAATTCTTCAACCACTATTTCAAATATATATTTTTGCCTGTTATCTAAATTCATGGCAAATACCAGTATATATGATGGCTGGCACTCTTGTCAAGAGATTGCTAAATTTCACAATTTCTGCTATAGCAAGATTTGTGAAATTTTATGTGCGGATAAAAAGAAAAACGGCGTTTAGCCGTTTGAAAAATCTATTATTTATTTAAACTCTATAATCTTAAGTTACGGAACACCTTTGTGTTTTCGAATCAGTGCCGGTTTGTTCAACCAGCCGGCGAATGTGGTTTTTATTGCCGGTATTTTCCCACATACCAAATTCATGGCCCGTATATACGATACCATCAACATCTTCACTCAAATCAAATCGCTCGTCTGTACTAATTACCATAAAACGTTTTCGGTCCACCGGATTCATGGAGATAAGAATTACCGTCCCTTTCCATCCTTTGCCATTATAAAAAACTTCAACCCTATCACCAATTTTATATTTTTCACATGATCGTTCGTGATCCCAACATTCAAGATAACCCTTAAAGGCATTTCCACAAGTTTCACAATAATGAGTAATCTCGGTTTTCATGATTTTCCCCTATATTGATTACAAATTATCAAAAAACGATAATGCTTTATACTATATAACAAATGGCTTTCCGTCAAATTGATTTTTGTGTTAAAATTAAAGGGTTATTATTTAAATAAAACAAAATGAAAACCATAACCGAAAATAATTTAACTTGGGTTGATATTGAAAAGCCGACCCAAAAAGACATTGATTGGATGAAAAATAATTTCAATTTTCATCCTGTTACTTTGGGCGAACTGATACCATCTTCCCAAAGAGAAAAGGTGGAGCATTTCAACGATTATCTTTTTTTGGTAACCTATGTGCCGATATTTGTCGAAAAAAAACACACCACCACTCCCATTGAAGTTGATTTTTTAATAACCCGCGATCATCTTATTACGGTTCACAATGAGTCGCTTGAACCTATAAAAAACTTTACAGAAAAGTGCCAGAATAAACCGGAATTAAAAAACAAATATTTCGGCCCCACCACCGGCCATCTTTTTTACTGGATAAATGAAGAATTCTTGAATTTTGCCGAAAGACAATTAATTCATATCGGCAAAAACATCCAACGCATTGAAGACGGTATATTCAAAAACCTGGAACGCGACATGATCAAAGAAATTTCAATGATTAAGCGCGATATCCTTGACTTTAGGATTGCCATAAGGCCGCTTCACCGGATTTTTGAATCGTTAAATCATAAGGCATTAAAATTCTGGCAGGATAATACCGATTTAGCCGTTTATTTCAGCGACCTTTTGGGCGACTATGAAAAAGCCTGGAATGAAATTGATAATTACACCGACACGATCAATGCCTTGGAAAACACCAATGCCAATCTTTTAAACGATAAAACAAATGCTATTGTAAAAACATTCACGATTCTATCCTTTATTACCTTTCCAGCAATGTTGGTTGCTACTATTCTTCAGATTAACACCAAAACCAACCCTGTTTTGGGGCTCCCAAATGATTTTTGGATTATTGTAGCGATTATTTTTCTCACAACGGCGCTGATGTGGCTTTATTTTAAAACCAGAAAATGGCTGTAAAGTTTTACAACACTCTTACAAGAAAAAAACAGGTTTTTAAGCCCTTAAAGCCCAAAAGTGTGGGCCTTTATACTTGCGGCCCGACGGTTTATAACTACGCCCATATCGGTAATTTGAGGACTTATATTTTTGAAGATATTTTGCGCCGCGTTTTGGAATATTCCGATTATAAGGTAAGGCACGTAATGAACATTACCGATATTGAGGATAAAATTATCCGAGACGCCAAAAAAGCTAAAAAGCTAATTTACGAATTTACCGAGCCATACGAAAAAGCATTTTACGGCGATTTAAAAAAACTGAACATTAAAGAAGCGTACCGGTATCCGAAAGCGACGGCGCATATCCCCGAGATGATAAAAATCATATCCGCGCTTCTTAAAAAAGAATTGGCGTACAAAGCCGATGGTTCAATTTATTTTGATATTTCCAAATTCAAGAAATACGGACGGCTTTCCGGTCTAAAAAAACGGGAATTAAAAGCCGGAGCCCGCGTTGACAATGACGAATATGCCAAAGAAAATGCCGAGGATTTTGTGCTCTGGAAAGTTAAAAAAGCCGGCGAACCGTGGTGGCGGGCGCCATTTGGAGAAGGTCGCCCCGGCTGGCATATTGAGTGCTCGGCAATGTCAATGAAATATCTGGGACCGACTTTTGACATTCATGCCGGCGCCGTTGATTTGATATTTCCCCACCACGAAAATGAAATAGCCCAATCGGAAGGCGCCACTGGAAAAAAATTTGTGAACTATTTTATTGAAGGCGAACACCTGCTGGTTGACGGCGAAAAAATGTCCAAGTCGCTTGGGAATGTTTTCAACCTGCGCGACATTGAAACGAGAGGTTTTGACCCTCTGGCTTTTCGCTATCTGGCGTTAACCGCCCATTATCGCTCAAAATTGAATTTCACATGGAAATCGCTTGAAGCGGCGCAAAACGCACTTGATAACTTGCGCGAAGTGGTAAAAAATTTAAAAACGGCAACACAACATTCCAACATTCTCAAGAATGTTGGAATGTTGAAGAAACGATCGATGGGAAAATTTACAAAATATATAAATGACGATCTTAATGCGCCGCGAGCATTGGCGCTTTTGTGGGAAGTTGTAAAATCCCAAAAATTGGACAATAAAACAAAATACAATTTGATAGTTGATTTTGACAAAGTTTTTGGTTTAAACTTGGCTGAAAGCAAAACAGAAAAAATTCCGTCACAAATTTTAGAATTAGCCAAAGATCGCGAAAAATACCGCAAAGAAAAAAATTTCAAAAAATCCGACGAAATCCGCAAAAAAATAGAATCCCTCGGCTGGTTAGTTGAAGATGCGCTATCGGGCCCAAAGTTAAAAAGAAAATAAAATTGGAAATGCCCCGCGTGAAAGCGCGAGGCATTTGTATCTATACTGCAAAAAGCTGGATTATTTCTTCTTCTGGCCCTTCAAAAACCCAGGTAGTGATTGGGCCGGGTCTCTTTTTTCGAAACGTCACTCTCAATACGACCATTTCTTGCCTATTGCCCTTACGGGAAACGGGCCCCATCCCGACTAATCCATCGAATAATTCTTTGCGCGCTTCTTTGGTTGTGAGTTGGTTTTCATCGTAAGAAACAAACCCATCGGTTGATTTTTTTACCGTTATCAATTTTTCCTCCTTTGTTGTCAGAGAACAAACCTAAATTTGAATTATTTCATTTTAACACGATTAAAGATGTTCGTCAACCATTTTTATTTCATTAAGAAGCCCTTCAATTAAATCGTAATTTTTTACTTCTTCATAAGTTGCCCATATGTAATTGATACTATCTTTATCGAGCGTCACTTCCCCGCTTTTATACGACGCGTGGAAACTTAAAATCACGACCGGAATGTTATCGGACCTGATAAAAGTCATATCGCAAAGATATTTCAATTCTCCAACTTCAATCCCCGCTTCTTCTTTTATTTCCCGCCGCAGGGAAGTTTCAACCGCGTAATACCAATGCTCGGAAGTGGTTTTCGGCGTGTTTATGTAATCATCAATAGAAAGCCCGCCCCCGGGAACCGTCCATTTCCCCGGAAACGCCTTTTTTTCAAAACTACGTTGAAGCAACAAAAACTTTCCATCTTTATAAATAATGCACGTTGACGCAATACGATGAAGTTCTTTATCCATTAGGCTTAAAATATCATAAAATTTCAATATCAACAATTTATTCAGTTTTTTATTTGCGATATTTGTTTTTAAGAATTATACTGACACCATAATATGCCGATAAAAACATCAAAAAAAACGTTTCCGATTGACCCGAACAAACTTCCGCCGCAGAATATTGAAGCCGAACAATCGGTTTTGGGTTCTTTGTTTATAGATAAAAATGCCATAGATAAGATTGCCGATATCATCAGCCCGGAAGATTTTTACCGTAAAGCGCATGAAATAATTTTTAAATCAATTTTAGGTTTGTACAAGAAAAAAGAACCGATTGATCTTTTAACCGTCTCGAGTTCGCTCAAAGAGAAGAAAACTCTAAAAGAAATCGGCGGTCTTTCTTATTTAACAACTCTGATGAATTCGGTGCCGACCGCTTCCCATATTATTCATTATGCCAAAATTGTCCGTCAAAAAAGAGTTCTGCGCGATCTGATAGGCGTTTCCCATGAAATCCAAAATCTCGGCTGGCGGGAAAACGAAAATATTGAAGAGCTTTTGGATGAGGCCGAGAAAAAAATTTTTGGCATTTCACAGGCTTCAATCAGCCAAGAATTCCAGCATATCAAAGATCATCTTAAAGAGGCCTTTGAAAGAATCGACCGCCGCCATAAAGGCGACGGCGGCTACGGAATCCCGACCGGTTTTGCTGATTTGGATAACATATTGGCCGGATTGCAAAAATCGGATCTTATCGTCTTGGCGGCGCGTCCTTCTTTGGGAAAAACTTCGCTGGCCTTGGATATAGCCAGACACGCCGCTACCAATGAAAAGATTTCAGTGGGTATTTTCAGCTTGGAAATGTCGCGCGAACAATTGGTTGAACGAATGATTGCTTCCGAATCGGGCGTTGATTTTTGGCGGCTTAGAACCGGCCGATTATCCGACGAAGGTAAAAATGATAATGACTTTATCCGCATATCACAGGCCTTAAATCGCTTATCGCTGGCGCCGATTTATATAGATGACGCTCCTTCCCCGAATGTTTTACAAATTAGAACAATGGCTAGGCGACTTCAGGCCGACAAGGGCTTGGGTCTTTTAATAGTTGACTATCTTCAATTAATGCAGGGGCACGGCCGATTTGAAAATAGGACTCAGGAAGTCAGTGAAATTTCAAGAGCCCTGAAGGGATTGGCTAAAGAATTAAATATTCCGGTTCTGGCCATTTCTCAGCTTTCCCGCTCGCCGGAAACCAGAACGGACCAAAGGCCAAAATTATCCGACTTAAGAGAATCGGGCGCCATTGAGCAGGATGCCGATGTCGTATTGTTTATTTACCGCGAAGATAAAGTTAAAAAAGATTCGGAAAGAAAAAATATCGCCGAGATCGAAATTGCCAAACACCGCAACGGCCCGACCGGAAAAATTGAACTGTACTTCAATGAAAACAGTGTCAGTTTTAAAAATTTAGACAAACTCCATTAAACATGTATCCGAAGCCCATCAAAGAATTTATAGATAAATTTGCAAAACTTCCGGGAATCGGGCCGCGCCAGGCGGCGCGGTTGGCTTTTTGGCTGTTAAATGGCCCCAAAGAAACGCGCCAAAATTTAAAGCGTGTGCTTGAAGGCCTTGATAAAGACGCTCGGACATGCGGGTTATGCCATTATGTGATTGAAAATGATGGGAATGACAAGTGCCATTTTTGCGATAATCCTTCTCGCGACCATAAAACTATTTGCGTTGTTGAAAAAGAAACGGACCTCGCCACAATTGAACGGTCGGGAACTTACAAAGGTCTTTATCATGTTTTGGGCGGTCTTTTTTCGGCGCTGGACACGGCTGTGCCCAAACACTTAAAGCTGCCCGAACTCATCAACCGGATTGAAAATCGCAAAAAAGAAACCGAAGAAGTTATTTTGGCGCTTTCCCCCACCCATGAAGGCGACTTGACCGCGCATTATCTGGAAAGATTGTTAAAACCCTCAAAAGTCAAAATAACCCGACTTGGGCGCGGCCTTCCTTACGGCTCGGATGTTGAATTCGCCGACGCGCAAACCCTCTCCGGCGCCTTGGAATCAAGAAAAGAGATTAAATAAAAAAACCGCCTCAGCAAATGCTTTGGCGAATTACTTTTCGATTTACTTCTGTGCCACAAGAGGCACTATTATTTTCATTAATCCTGTTCCAGGGTCTTTAATAATAACTAACCGACCTTGTTTTTGCTCTTCAATTAAGTACGCGTAAGTTCTTAATGAATCTTGAATAACATCTGTCACAGAACCTACACCTGTTTCTACTTGCATTTGTTTAAGAGTTTTCCAGGTTTCATTATTTACATCCAGCGTATATCTTTTCACTTCTGTCCCTCCTCTATTTTTTGTTCTTAATCCACATTCTGTTACCAATAATACATGAGTATATCATGCAAACCGCCGCCTGTCAACAGGCGGCGGTTTGGGTCTAAGAAATTTTTAAAATTTCTACTTCGGTGAAATGCTGGCGATGGCCGGCTTTTTTCTTATAGCGCGTTTTACTGTGATAATGGAACACGATGACTTTTTTAGCCCGGCTTTGCTTTAAAACTTTGGCCGAAACTTTCGCGCCTTCAACAAGCGGCGCGCCGATTTTAACTTCTTTATCGGCAACTAATAATACTTTATCAAAATCAAAATTATCGCCTTCTTTGGCGTTTATTTTTTCAATCTTCGGCTTATCCCCTTCTTTTACCAAATATTGCTTTCCTCCAGTTTTTACTACGGCAAAAGTCATGGTGGTCAAAAATATATCATTAAGAATTAATAATGTAAAGGGCGATGCCGGAGAGCCACAAAAAAAATTCAACCGTAAGGGTTACCGAGGCCAAATAATACGAAAGTTCGCCGTGCCTTAGCCAAAACCGCAAAGACAAAACCCCGTTAAATAAAAAAATTATTAACCCGATAACCGGCAAAATAAATATATTTTTAACTTCGCCGAAATAATCAACTCCCCAATCAACATTATAATGAAGCACAATCGGGATGCTGCTTTGCTTTACAAAAAATAAAAAAAACGCGAATAACCCGATATTCAGCGCCAAACTCAAAACCAAAATCCATCTTATATAATAATCGGAAAAATAGGCCCTTACCAATTCGTTCATAAATTTAAAAACCTAATAATACGGAAACGGCAAAACCCAAGATTGCGAAAGCGGCCAAAGGCGGCAGAGCCGGCATCGGCCGCCGCACTTTCTGAAAAACAAAAATTAAATGCATCAGTAAAAGTCCCAGAAGTGAAAATCCGAAGACCGTCCAGGCGGCAGCGGGACTTAAGGAAAACGCCGAAGCCGCCATAACTACGGGAAAAACAAAATCGCCGGTCCCAAGCATCATAAAACCCTCTCCAGGATGGGCTTCGTTTAAATGGGTTTTAAAACCACGTAGATGTTCCGGAAAAATCATCGCAAAAATCGCCCGGCCGGCAATCATTGCTTTCGCCATTTTAACCATGTGCTTGGTTTTATAAACCGCGACATAATCGTAAACGGACATTGCGACCAAAAAAATCGCCGCCGTGTAAGGATTTAAAGAGACCCCAAAAACAGCCGCGATACCGGGTAAAGTCAGAATTAACATTAAATTATGAAGCCAAACGTACGGATGGACTAAATACAAAGTAATAAGCAGTAAAGCGGCAATGAGCGCCTGAGTTTGGGAAATGAAAATTTGTAACGTCGTGATTGTTCCGGTAAAAATGGCAAAAATAAAAAATAAGCGCAAAAAAAGCCCGCCATGCAAAATCCTTATGAGACCCAAAACAATAGCCGTGCCGATGCCAAAAGCCAATAAAAACTGCCACCAAGGAATCAGAACGGCCTGAGATGAAACAATGTTAAATTTTATCATCCGCGAAACGGAAAAAAGCGCGATGATGCCTATCAGTGCGAATGAAACCAGCTCCTGCAAAAATATTTTTATATTTAGATTATGAGACAGCATATTAAATTTTAGTGCCGCTACCGGGATTCGAACCCGGGTTTCAGCGTTGAGAACGCCACGTCCTGGGCCTCTAGACGATAGCGGCAAAATTCCCGATAATAGAATTATTATATCTAAATGATAGTTCTTTAACAAGAGAAAAGAGAGGATTGCGATGATTTATATTACATTGCACCTCCACGCCTACCAGCCACCAACCCAGGATAAAAATATCTTTGAAAAAATTCATGACGAATCATATGAACCAATAATCAACTTGCTGGAAAAAAACCCGGAGTTTTCATTATCGCTTGATATTGCCAAAAGCCTAGCTGAGAGATGGCCAACGGAATTTACCGGAAGAATAGCAAGGCTTTGCCGCGATAACAGAATATATTTAGTTAATACTTCGGCATACCATTATTTACTTCCTCTTTTCGGCGAACAAACAATTCTGCGACAAATGAAATTGAATCAGGACTTTTACCGAGAAAATTTCACGCAGGACAAACAGATTCGCGGCGTTTTCCCGCCGGAATTAGCTTTTTCTCCCCGCCTAGCGGCAATAGCCAAAAAAGCGGGAGCTCTTTGGATAATGGCCGATGACGAACCTTTTATTTATAAAAGATTACACTTACCGGAAGTACAGAGAGCACCCCGGAACTGGATTCCAATAACTTACGGATGTGGAGTTGTTTTAAGATCCAGATTTTGGTCAAACCGTATTTCTCGTGGCCAGTATGAGAACGGTCAAAGTTTCGCGCATGAAATTTTAATTGAACAGGAAAAATGGCAAAAAGTTTGCAACAATACCGGAGATGGTTATTTGATTTTGGCAATCGACATGGAAACTTTCGGACATCATCTTAAAAATTCAGTTGAGAGCTTTCTTCTACCATTTTTAAGCGAAATTAAATTAACAGAAAGCCGATACAAGATTGTGCCTTTAGATTTTCTATTTAATCATTTCAAAAAAATTCCAGCAGCAGAATATATGCAGGAAGGATCTTGGTCAACATCGCAAGAGGACTTAAAACAAAAAATTTCTTTCCCGCTTTGGCTTCACCCTAAAAACGAGTTTCACAAATTATGGTATAACTTCGTTTGCCGCGCTGGCATTGCTTCGGAAGAAAATCAGGATCAGGAATTGACGGATTTGTTAGATAGAGCTTTTTACAGCTGTACTCCGTGGCAATACTCGCAAGGCAACAAAGAGGTCGCTTCTTGGTGTTTACCGATGTTTGAAAAAATATAAGGCCCCTTTCTGGGGCCATATTTTTTACTTTTGATATTTCTGCGCAATTTCTCTTAGTTGCGTCGCGATTTCTTCAGGATATGTAGGATTCACAAACTTACCCGTATGATATTCGTATCCCGCCTCGATCGTGGTTTTACCCCGAAATTCAACGTGCCAGTGCAAAATACCCTCCTTATGGTCATCACGATATGGCGCCGTTTCAATATAGAAATTATAAAGCGGGTCAGCATATTGTTGAAAATCTTTTCCCTGAACTGCAATTTTAAAAAGAAAAGTTATCCGACGGAGCGTTTCGGCAAAATCTGTTCTCACGCAATCGCTGTCGCGAAGCACGTGAGCAAAAGAAGGGTTGTGCTTAATGGGAAAGATTCTAAAATGATAAGGAACTCTCGCTGCATACGGAACCAATACTACAAAGTGTTCGGTTTCAAAAATCACCTGACCTAATTTCCTCTGCTTTTCAATGTAATCGCAACAAAGATATCGCCTGCTGTCATAAAAATAATCTTGCGCCCGATTTAATCGTTCTCGAAATTTTGGGGGAATACAAGCTTCGACTGCCATCTGAAAATGAGGATGTTCCATGGAAGCTCCAGCAAGTTTCCCATAATTTTTAAAAGCAGAAAACCACTCTAAGCGCGGATCGTTTCTTAAAGAAAAATATCGGATCGTAATGGCTCTAAACGCTTCTGAAAGTTCCTCAATGGAAATGGAAGAAAGAAAGCCATTGTGGCGCCTGGTTTCAACAATAATTTCGTTAACGCCTTGTGCCGGCCCTTCGGCTTCAAGCGCTAAAATAGGAAAAAGATTGGTAAAACCGCGAGTACTCCACGATGTAATATCAAACGGATCGCGCCTGAAAGAAACAAGTTCCGGAGGTGTCTTATCCTCATTTGTAACCTTATTATTTCCGGGACAAAAAGAACATCTTTCATCATATTCCGGTAGAATAGCCGGATGGGTAGATTCTGAATCTTTTTTACTTTCTCGAAGCGCCCGCGCCGCTGATATAACCACCACATATCCATAAAGAGGATCAACTCTGCCTTCTGGCAATCTTCCGGGAACAACAACGACCTGTGCGGGCATTTTTGCCTCCGCTTTGTGTTTTCAAATAACAAATATTTAAAATAATGATACTAAAAAATTAGCATCTGGTCAATTTTAATTATTGGCAAATTTATGATTTTGGGGCATAATTTAAAGTAATGTATTCTGTAAAAAATCTTGTTTTTATCCACGGCTGGGGGGTTAATTCAAAAATATTTGAGACGGTTTTTTATTATTTAAAGGATGAATTCAATATCCACTATTTTGATTTGCCCGGCTTTGGCAATACTCCGATAGAAAAAGTGCTGACACTTAAAGACTATGCTGATTTTTTTTATAAATTTTTAAAAGAAAATAATATAAAAGAATCAATAATTGTCGGCCATTCTTTCGGCGGCGCGGTGGCGGTAAAATTAGCATTGCTTCATCCGGAAAGTGTCTTCAAATTAATTTTAATCAGCGCCAGCGCCGTTCGGCAACCGCGCCGCCAGATAATTTTAATAAAAAAAATAGCGGATTTTTTGAAGCCCTTACTACCGGAAAAATTAAGAAAACTTATTTTAAAACTTCTCGGTTATGATAAGACCGACTATGCCCAGATTGAAAATCCTAAACTCAAAGAGACATTTAAAAATGTCATTTCTGAAGATTTAAGTCCGTATTTTTCACTTGTAAAAATGCCGACGCTAGTTATCTGGGGAGAAAAAGACGCCATAACGCCGATTGCCGAGGGAGAATTAATCGCCAAATCCATCCCCGGCGCCAAATTTGGGATTATAAAAAACGCCGGTCATTTCCCATTTTTAGAAAATCCAAACGAGTTTATAAAATTAATTAGAGAATTTTCCAATGATGCCAATTAAAAATCTTTTATATCTTCTCCAACTTGAGGAATACGATGTAAGACGTTTTGACGCTTGGCTTAAAAATAATCCCGGCCGGATTGTTTTGGAAAAAAAGAAAAAAATCGACTGGACATTGAAAGCTCGTAGTATTTTTGCGTTAGCCGGTATTGTAAATATCTTTACATTCGGAAACAAGTCTCTGGCAATAAAAATCGCGACGCGATTTTTATTGCCCGCCGACATCTTGGCTAAAAAATTTTTGGTTTTTTTGGCGCGCTTAAAAATAAACGGAATGAAAAATTTAACGGTAATCGGTATCACCGGCTCTTATGGAAAAACAACAGTTAAAGATGCGATTTCTCATGTATTAATACATAAATACAAAACGTTAAAAACCGAAGGAAATTACAATACCTTGCTCGGCGTTGCCAAAACAATCTTGGGCGATCTCCGACCGGAACATGAAATTTTCGTCTGTGAAATGGCGGCCTATCAGCCGGGAGATATTCAAGCCATCACCGAACTTGCTAAACCTAAAATCGGCGTTATTACCGCCATCGGGCCGATGCATCTTGAAAGATTTGAAACTGAAGAAAATATTTTAAAAACGAAGCTGGAATTGATTGAATCTCTGCCCGAAGATGGTTTTGGATTTTTGCCGAAAGAATTAGAGCCCCAATTTATCAAATACTTCCATAATTCCAATTACGGAAGTAAAAGTAAAATAGAGTTTTTTTCTTCTAAAGAAGACTTATTTATTAAAATCGGCGAACTATTTGGAATGAGCAAAGACGAAACTCTTGGATATTTAAAAACCATGCCGCCGACACCCCATCGCCAGCAAATTATAAAAACATTGGCAAGTATCACAATTATTGACGACACTTATAATTCCAATCCAGCCGGATTTATTTCTGCACTTGAAACTTTAAAAAATACTTCAGCAGAAAGAAGAATTCTGGTTACGCCGGGAATGATTGAACTTGGGGAAAAACAGTTTGAATTAAATAAAAAAGCGGCGCGAAGCGCCGCCCAAATCGCCGACTATGTAATCATAGTCGGTGAAACAAACAAATATGCTCTTAAAGATGGGTTAAAAGAGGTTTATGGGAATAATTACACCGCTAAAGTTTATGAAGCAATTGATTTAGATGCGGCCAAATCAAACCTTTCGAAGCTTACCATTCCGAACTCCGCAATTCTCTTAGAAAACGATCTCCCCGATCATTATTTTTAAATAAGAATTGGCTTTTTAAAGCCAATTTGGGTTTAGAACCATAACGAACCCTTGACAAATTCTGTGGATTTGATATAATGGTCACTAGGTACAGCGTGATCCCGCTCCTCAGATCGGGCGACGCCCGATCTGTTGTAACCAATTGTTCTTTGAGAGGGGCAAATGCGTTCAGCCCCTCCTGCCGTGAATGCCACAAGACATTCACGGCAGAATAAGCTCTCATCCGGCCCATTTTCATCGGGCCTACAAGATGGCATGGTAGAGGCGTGGGACGTACTTGACTGGAATCAAACGTCCGGTCCAGTTAGACCACAGTAACTCGTGACGTTCCCTACCATGCCACCACAATTCCCCGGTAACACACCGGGACACCACTACGGCTTCCGCCTTTTGAGGCCAGCTCGTAGTGGTTTTTTTATTTATCTTTTACTTCCACCTGAAGTTTTATCAATCAAATCAGAGTCATAGCTAAACATCAATGATTGCCGTTCTT
>LCEQ01000015.1 GCA_000994805.1 Candidatus Azambacteria bacterium GW2011_GWA2_42_9
GCCCAGACCGGCTCGTAAGCGACAATAACGCGGCCGGCTTCGGGCGCTTCCAAGCCTTCAAAAGCACTTTTAATCTGAACATTAAGGATTTTTAAAATATCGTCATTTTGCTCTTTTTCGCCAACGGCTAAAACCGGTATAAAGCCATATTTTAAAGCGATTTTAAGCTTAAGATTGATTATTTCATCCGTTTCCCCCATCTTATAACGCCTTTCCGAATGGCCGACAATAACGTGGCTGCAGCCAATATTTTTAAGCATCATCGCGGAAATCTCGCCGGTGTAAGCCCCCCGCTCGGCCCAACTGATATTTTGAGCCGCCAATTTAATGTCTTTGGCTAAATTCTTTTTAACCAAATCAAGATAAACAAATGGCGGAGCGATAATTAATTCAATATTTTTCGGCAACTGGACCGCTGCAATACCCTTTACTAATCGTAAAGCTTCTTCCGATGAATAAGGGTTCATCTTCCAGTTTGCTATTATAATTTTCTTGTTATTCATAAGCTGTTATTAACAAATTCAAATAAATTTATACCGGAAATCGTGAGAAGGGTAACGATGATGCCGGCAGCTAAAACGCCGAAAACTATTGACCAAAAAGAGTGTTTGATCGGCAGCCCGAAAACAAACGCGGCCACAGCGCCGGAATAAGCGCCCGTCAAAGGCAGGGGAATCGCCACAAAAATAAAAAGCGCTAAATCGCCCCAATAATGAAAATGGTCTTTGTGCTTTTCTCTGGTTTTTGTGAAAAGCCATCCGAAAAACCGATTGAACCAATAAAATCTATGGCTTAAATAATCGGAGGCCTTTTCAAGGCCCATTAACAATGGCAAAACCGGCAGGGTATTTCCTAAAACACTAATTAAAAGAGCTTTGACGGGACTAAATCCAAATTTTAAAACCCCCAAGGGAATAGCACCCCGAAGTTCGCTAAGTGGCAAAGCCGCCATTATAAAAGTTATAATTTCATTCATTTTAAAATTTTAGCGGCCATTTCCGGAGCAACGGAAATAATATTTAAGCCGGTGCCGAGTTCAATACTGCCTGTAATTTCAAATTTCGGCAAAATCTCCATGTGCCAATGGTAATGATTGTAATCCTGATTTTTAATGGTCGGGGCCGTATGAATGAAAAAATTAAAAGCCGGATCTTTTAATTTTTTAAAAATTCTTGAAAGTATAACCTGCGACGCATCGGCAAAAGACGCCAACGCTTGATTGCTTATTTTTTCAAAATAAGCCGAGTGTTTTTTGGGAAAAATCCTTACTTCAAAATTCACTCTCGAAGTAAAAGGAGAAACGACAACGATGTCTTTATTTTCGTAAATTATTCTTTTATTCTCTTTTATTTCCTGGCGCAGCATCTCGCAATGAATGCATTTTTTACGTTCATGAAAATATCGGCGCGAACCGCTGATGCTGTGGCTGACATCCGGCGGTATTATCGGCAAAGCCAAAATTTGAGAATGCGGATGGGACACGGTTGAGCCGGCTTCTTTACCGTGATTATGGAAAATGGAAATATACTCAACAAATTTATTATTAGCCAAGCTCAAGTATCTTTCCCGATAGGCTGAAACGACCCTCTCCATTTCTTTTGCATTATACTCGGCCAGACAACGATCATGATCCCTAAAAATAACTATTTCATGAAAACCGGTGCCGGCTTTGGTTTGGTATAAGCCGTCTTTATAAATTGAACCGTGGCCATCTGGTCCCACCGCCGGATATTTATTGGGAATCACCTGCAAAAACCAATCTTTGCCGTCCTCTTTCTGATAAACCAAAACCGGCGGAAAATTTCCAAATTTAGCAGGATTCTCAAACGGGCATCGGCTCTTTGCAAGCTTCACTTTTTCCCGGCCTTCAAATTTATGCCTCCGACTGCGAAGCGGCGCGAGCAATATCCAATCCCCCGAAACGGGATCACGGCGCAACTCCGACGTTGGTTTTGTTTTTAATTTTTTCATAGTTTATAAGCGTTAATCCATAAATACCATCTTATCTTCAATAAATCCTTTAACGTTTCAATATAACTGCTTATATGAACCGAGGAATCCCCGGGGTTATTCCAAACAACGGGGACTTCTTTTATTTTATAGCCTGTTTTTTTAGCAAGCGCCAGAACTTCTATATCAAAACCAAATCGGTCAATTTTAGTTTTAGAAAATATATCGCCGGCCGCTTTGGCGGAAAAACACTTAAAACCTCTTTGGGTGTCATGTATTGACCAAAGCCCGGCAACTATCCGAATTAAATATTTTGAATATTTCCCAAGCAGACGGCGATACCACTGGGCATGCTCATAAATTTTAGAACCGGGTACTTCAATAGAACCGATAACAATGTCGTAACCTTCGTCGAAATGGGGCCAAAAATTTTCAATTTGCTCAATGGACGTGGAATTATCGGCATCGGTGAAAAGCCGATAGTCGCCTTGCGCCTGAATCATTCCCTGCCGCACCACGTAACCCTTGCCATTATTTTTAGTGTTGGCTATTGCGCTGAACTCTGGCTTATTGCTGATAAATTCCGACACCGCTTCAACCGTCCGGTCGCTACTACCATCGGAAACTATAATGGCTTCCCACGAATAATTCTGCTTGGAAAAGTAATTATAAATTGCTTCAAGCGTGGCTTTTATTTCATTTTCTTCGTTATAAGCAGGTATGATGACGGATAAATGTTTGGGCATCAAAATAAATTTTAGCAAACTTACGATTTTTTATCCAGATAGCTTTGGAGCAATATCGCAGCGGCGACGGCGTGCTGGTTTTTTGCCCCGGATTTTTCCGCTTCTTTGGTTGTAAAAATTTCATTGTAAAATTCCAACGGAACATTAATTTGCCGCGCTAATTTTTCCGCCCAATTTTCCGTTTCCGTTGTTTGTGGAGTCGGTTTCATTTGTTTATTCAGAGGCAGGCCGATGACAATTTTATAAATTTCTTCTTTTTTTATTACGCCATTTAATTCAGAAAATAATTTCTCATTATTTTCCAAAGTTTTATAAGGAAATGCCAATCTATTGTTATCATCAGAAATTGCCAGCCCGATCCACTTTTTTCCGTAATCAATAGCAAGAATTTTCATGCCTCAATTGTAATCTTAATTAATAAATAAAAAAAGCCCCACGGTGGTGTTACCCGTGGGGCTTGCCTCCGATGGCGAGTCGGAGCGCATGAGACCCTTTTAGGGTCCTGTTTTTGTTCCGGCGCAGGTCATGCGCCGTTGTTTCATATCAGCATACGGCCAATCTCCTTTCTCCGGCAGAAAGGCAATAGATGCCGGTTCTATGGGGGAGAGCCGCGGCAGGTACGATGCGACTCTCCCCGGCTTTGCCCGGCGACGGGGACTATTTCTTCCCGCCGCCTTTGCGCTCCGCGGCACAGGCCTCGGAAAAGGTCATTGCTTGCGCCAATCGCGCCTTCATTGCGGGCAGCACGTCCGACCGTTCCTTGGGTGCGGGCATTGATTTTGGCGGCTTTTTGGGCGGTCCGCCAGCACTGGCCTTGTTGCCGCCCCCGCCGGGCATACCCCACTGGGAGGCAACAACTTGGGACCTGTGACACACTAATACCAGGCCATGAGCCTTCCGAAACTCCTCGTCAAAAGACATGCCACTCCTCCTTTCTTTCGGAAAACAAGTTAGGGGTGATTTTTGGCCTATTTTATTGTTAATATCCCCATTTTATCATAAAATAATCATTCCGTCAAGACCATGGCGCCATTATCCGTAACCACCACCGTGTGTTCAAAATGGGCCGATAAAGAGCCATCAAGCATCTCATAGCCAAAACCGTCTTTAGATAATTGAACTTCTTTGCTTTTTAAAGCGACCATCGGCTCAATTGCCAACACCATTCCGGGTTTCAAAACCGGCCCCTCACCTTTTTTGCCATAATTAGGAACATTCGGTTCTTCATGAACGGCGTAGCCAACGCCATGGCCGACCAAAATTTCTATAACATGAAAACCATTGCTTTTAATATAATTTTCAATCGCATATCCGATATCACCGATGTGATTTCCCGGTTTCGCTTGCCCAATCGCAATCTCTAATGCCCTTTTGGTGACGCTAATCAATTTCTTTTTTTCATCGGTCAATTCGCCAATGCCAATGGTAATTGCCGCATCGGTAAAAAGATTTTTATATTCAACGCCCAAATCCAATTTTAAAATATCTCCATCTTTTAAAATAATTTCATCAGAGGGTATGCCGTGAACAACAACTTCATTAAGCGACGCGCAAATCGCCGCCGGATAGGGTTTATCGGCAAAACTCGGCTTGTATCCTTCAAAAGAAGGTTTGGCTCCCCGCGCCGAAATTATCTTTTTGGCACGCTCGTTTAAAAAACCGGTGCTGACACCGGGTTTGGCCAGATTTAAAATTTCTTTGAGAACTTCGGCTAAAATCTTCCCGCCTTGTTTTAAAATTTCTATTTCTTCTTTTGTTTTGATTGTGATGGCCATATTTTGTCTAAAGCTTTTAGAATATCTATATGAATTTTCATTATTGACTGTTCGCCGTTTATTTCTATGATTTTTTTCTGTTTTTCCAAAAATTGTATAACCGGCAAAGTATATTTATTAAAAACTTTAAGCCTTTTATCAATAACTTTTTTAGTATCAAGTTCCGGCAAATCTTTGCGATGCCGTTTTAAATTTCTTATATAAACTTCTTCTGGAGAAATCCAAACATGGAAAATAAAAAAGTTGTCGTCGTAAAATTTATGAAGAAGTGGCAATTCTTTTTTCGCTTCTGTTTTAGAACGCGGCGAAGCGCTCATTATCAATCCTTTTTTAGCGCGCGCCACCTTCCTGATTTCATCATTAATCAGGTCGGCAACAAAACTAAAATTGACCAAGGCGCCGCTGTGCATATGGCGACGTTCTTTGGCTACGTCATAAATTTTGCCCTCTAACCTAATCGTTCTTTTAGAGCCGCCATATGCCTTTTCCAGCAACTTACTTGAAATTATATGAACCAGTCCGAATTTTTCCGCCAAAAGTTCGGCTTGGGTGTCTTTTCCCGAACCGGGCCGCCCAAGAAGAATTATCGCTATTTTTTTAGAACCCTTCATATTCGCGCATCACCAGTTGGGACTTAACTTGCTTCATGGTTTCCAAGACCACCGAAACAACAATCAAAAGCGCGGTGCCGCCAATAGTCAGTGTGGTTATTCCCGTAAAAGATTGAACCAAAATCGGCAGAACGGCAATCACTCCCAAAAAAATGGCGCCGATTAAAACCACCCGATTTAAAATATGTTTAATATACTCGGCCGTTGAATTGCCCGGCCTGATGCCCGGAATGAATCCTCCTTGTTTTTGAAGGTTTACCGATATTTGATCCGGGTCAAAAGTTACGGCGGTGTAAAAATAAGTGAAAAGAATGACCAGAACGAAATAAAGAAATCCGTAAATGAATTGATTGTTCATTAAGAGAGCCAGAGAGCGCGCGCCTCCGGAAAGCCAAGCAACATCAAAAGCCGAGAGAACCTGGGCAATAAGCTGTGGAAAAAGCAAAATTGAAAGAGCAAAAATAATCGGGATAACGCCGGCCTGATTGACTCTCAGCGGCAAATGAGCCATTGAGCCGCCAAAAATCCGATTGCCGCGCACCCTTTTGGCGTAAGCCACCGGAATGGCTCTTTCGCCTTCGGTAACCAGAACCACGCCGGCAATAACTATTAAAGACACCGCGATAAAAGCCAAGTAAGTCGGAATCTGAGACGAATCGTAAGTAAGCAGGGTTTGCTTTAAATCAATCGGCAGGCGGGCGATAATGCCGGCAAAAATCAGAAGGGAAATGCCGTTGCCGACGTTTTTTTCCGTTATAAGCTCGCCAAGCCACATCAAAAAAATTGATCCGGCAACCACCACGAAGACCGAAGAAATAAATGTAATAGGATTTCCGCTGGCGATAATTTGCTGGTTTCTCAATAACACCAAAAGCCCGTATCCCGAAAAAGCGGCCATCGGAACGGACAAATACCGTGTGTATTGATTAAATTTTTGCCGGCCGATTTCTCCTTCTTCGTTAAAAAGTTCTTTTATCGATGGAATAATCTGGCTTAAAAGCTGCATAATGATTGAAGCGGTAATGTAAGGGCCGACGCCGAGCATCACAATGGAAAGGTTTGACAGGGCGCCGCCGGAAAAAATATTTAGCAGGCCAAAAAGCTGGTTGCCTTCAAAAAAAGATTTAAGCCGTAAAACATCAACGCCCGGGACCGGAATGGTGGCCATAAGGCGAAAGACGGCCAGAAGCGAGAGCACAAAAAAAATCCGATTTCTTAAGTCCTTTATTTTAAAAATTTGAATTATTTTGTTAAACATATATTTTCATCAACGAATAGCGCCTCCTGATTTAGTAATTTTATCACGCGCCGATTTTGACAGCAAAACATCTTTGAAAATAAGTTTTTTACCAATTTCGCCTTTGCCCAAAATCTTAACTCTTGATAAATTTAATGTTTCGGGGCTGACAACTTCGCCTTCTTTAAACCGCTTGTTAATGTCTACCAAATTAAAAATTGCCGGTTTTTCATATAAACTCTTAAAAGCGTGTTTGGCCCGGCCGCGTGTTTTCGGCATTCTCATCATGGTGTCGCGAACGGCCGGGCGGATTTTGGCGCCGGCCCGGGACTTCTGGCCTTTTATGCCCCGACCGGAATAGCCTCCGCGTTTGCCGCCGCGAGCGATTCTTCGTGATTTTTTTAATCTATGTTTTGATTTTATATTGTGTAATTGCATTATTTGCTTTTTAGTTTTTTCAAAGCTTCTATCGCCGCCCGCGCGTTATTAAGCTTGTTGGTGGTTGTTCCTAAAATCTTGGAAGATATGCTGCTGATGCCGGCCAAACTTACAATAATCCTGACCGGCCCGCCAGCCACAATGCCATGACCAGCTTTAGCCGGTTTTAAAAGCACGAGAGCGCTGGCAAATTTTCCCATGACTTCGTGGGGTATGGTGCCGTCTTTTATAGGAACTTTAATCAATCGTTTTTTAGCGGATCTGGCCGCTTTTTCTATTGATTCGGAAGTATCAGCCCCTTTATCAACCCCAACGCCAACCCGGCCCTTGTGATCGCCTAAAATTACCGTAGCCCGAAAACGAAAACGTTTGCCTCCCGCCACTACCCGGGTAACACGCCTGATATCTAAAACCTTTTGTTCAAATTCCGATTTTTCTCTCGGAAATCTCTTTTTGAAGTTTTCTTTTCTTCTGATAACCATAATTTTTAGAATTTTAATCCTCCTTCGCGGGCCCCTTCGGCAAGCTCCGAAATTATACCATGAAATTTATAACCGCCCCTGTCAAAAACAACGTTTTTAACGCCGCGAATCAGAGCTTTCTTGGCCAATATTTTTCCGATTTCGCGAGCAATTATTTTTCTTGATTTTGATTTTGATTTTATTTCTTTATCAGAAACCGAGATTAAAGTTTTTTGCGCCTCATCGTCAATCAGCTGAATAAAAAAATGCCTGTTTGATTTAAAAACCGAAAATCGCGGCCGCTCAGCGGTCCCTTTTATCTTTGCTCTTATCCTTTTATGTCTAATTATTCTTGGTTTCATGTTTCATGTTTTAAGCCGTTGTTCCGGCGACTTTTTTTCCGGCTTTCTTTTTTATAACCTCGCCGACATAACGAATGCCCTTGCCTTTATATGGCTCTGGTTTTTTTAAAGCCCTGATGTTCGCGGCGGTTTGGCCGACCAACTCTATTGAAGCGCCGTTTACGGTTATGGTATTTTTTAGAACACTAACATTAACGCCCTCGGGGATTTTAAAAACAACGGGGTGGGAAAAACCAATATTCAAAACTAAATCTTTATCCTGTATTTGCGCTTTAAAACCAACGCCTTCAATTTCCAGTTTTTTCTCAAAACCCTTATCAGCGCCCAGCACCATATTGGCAATAACCGCCCTCGCCGTCCCCCACAACGCCGGCGTTTTTTTAGAATTTGCCACCGGGACGACCGACAGCCGGCCATTTTCAATAATTATCTTAAGTTCTCTCGGAACTTCAAACTGAAGCTCGCCTTTCGGCCCCTTTACTTTTATCAGTTTATCTTCAATAACAATGTTTATATTTTTGGGAATCTCTATTAATTTTTTGCCAATTTTACTCATATCTTTACCATATTTCAAATAGTATTTCGCCTCCCAGACAGGCTTTTCGCGCTTCTTTATTGGTCATTAATCCCTTCGGGGTGGAAATAACGGAAAAGCCATGGCCATTTTTAACACTCTTAATTTTAGACGCCCCGACATAAATTCTTTGCCCCGGCCTGCTGACTCTTTTAATAGCGCTCATTACCGCGGGATATTTTAAATTGATTTCTATAAATTTTTTACCGCCTTTGGCCTGCTTCGCCGAAGCTCCAGCATGGCGAGCAGAAAAATTTTCAATATAACTTTCTTTTTTTAAAATTTTTGAAATTTCTAATTTTATTTTTGAGAGCGGCACAATAACCGTCTTGTGGCCGGCTTTTTGGGCATTTCTTATCCTTGTTAACATGTCGCTGATTGGATCGTTCATAGGTTTGAAATTTCAATATATCGATATATTGATATGTTATTGATTACCATGAGGATTTTTTAATTCCGGGAATTTCGCCGCGCCTGGCCATTTCCCTAAAGCAAATGCGGCAAAGACCGACATCTCTTATATAGCCATGGCGGCGCCCGCATCTAAAACAGCGCCTGACAACACGGGTGATGAATTTCGGCTTTTTCATTGCTCTCGCAATTTGTGATTTTTTAGGCATTTTGTTTGATATTTCGAAATATCGATATTTTTAGATTTTAATGGGGAATCCTAATGTTTTGTAAAGTTTAATCGCTTCGTCGCGATTTTTAGCCTTAACCACAACGGTTATCTCAAAACCAAAAATATTGCGTACTTCCTCCCCTGAGATTTCCGGAAAAACAATATGTTCTTTTACGCCAATTGTCAAGTTGCCGTTCTTATCAAGCGATTTGGCGTCCAGCCCCCGAAAATCCCGGGTTCTGGGAAGCGCTATATTAACCAAACGGCTTAAAAAGTCGCGCATTTTTGCTCCTCTTAAGGTAACAACGGCTCCGACAACCATGCCTTGGCGGATTTTGAAATTAGCGATAGATTTTTTAGCCAGCGTGGTTTTCGGTTTCTGGCCCGTTATCAAAGCCAGATCGCGCATCACAATTTCCAAAAATTTTTCGTCCCTGACCGTCCGGCCGAGACCAACGTTAATAACCACCTTCTCAATCCTATTTTTTAAATCTGTTATATTTCGCTTTTGCATTTTTTACAAACTCTTATTTTTTTATTATCGATTAAAATTTTACGACCAATCCTGGTCGGCTTGCCGCAATTTTTACACACAATCATCACGGATGAGGCGGAGAAAGATCGCGGAACTTCAATTTTTTCCCCTTTTTTGCCGGCCGTTTTTGGCCGCTGATGCTTCTTTTTCAAATTTATATTTTCAACAATAACTTTATTGTCCCCGGGCAGGACCTTTATCACTTTCCCCTGCTTTCCCCTGTCTTTGCCGCTAATCACTATTATGTTGTCGCCTTTTTTTATTCGCATATGATTACAGCACTTCGGGCGCTAAAGAAATTAATTTTATAAACCCCTTTTCTCTAAGCTCTCGCGCCACCGGGCCGAAAATGCGGCCGCCTTTCGGTTCAAGCCCGTCCACAATAACGGCGGCATTGTCATCAAACCGGATGTAGCTTCCATCTTTTCTTCTATAGGCCTTTTTTTGGCGCACAATAACGGCCTTGACGATATCTTTTTTCTTAACCGCTTTCCGGGGTTCGGCTTCCTGCACCGAAGCCACAACAAGATCCCCGAGCTCCGCATAGCGCCTTCCGGTTCCGCCGACGACTCTAAAAACCCGGATGGTTTTTGCGCCGGTGTTGTCCGCGACTTTTAAAATCGTTCTTGTTTGTATCATAATTTTTTGACCACCACCCAATGTTTATCCTTAGAAATCGGCCTTGTTTCTTTAATCAAAACCTTGTTGCCGGTATGAAACTCTCCCTTTTCATCGTGAGCCTTGTATTTTTTACTAACTTTATAAAACCGCTGATAACGCGGATGTTTTTTAAACTCCCCGACCTTCACAACAACCGTCTTATTCATTTTGTCAGAAATTATTGTTCCTTTAAATGTTTTTGACATATTATTCTTTGCTGATGAATTTAGTTTTAACCGGCAATTTATACGCCGCTCTTCTCATCGCCTCTTCGGCTAATTCGCGGGAGACCCCGTCCATTTCAAAAAGAATCCTACCCGGTTTTATAGGAACCACATAATGGCTGACAGCACCCTTGCCTTGGCCCATCGGCATTCCTTCGCCTTTTCTGGTAACCGGCTTGTCGGGAAAAATTCTAATCCAAATTTTTCCGCCCCTGGCGATATAACGCGTCATCGCTCTTCTCGCGGCTTCAATCTGCCTGGCGGTCAGCCACGATCTGCCTTGCGATTTTAAGCCGTAACTTCCGAAAGCAAGCGAAGTACCGCGGGTTTCAATGCCGGAAAAACGTCTTCTGCCCTTATGCCATTTTCTATGTTTTACTTTCTTGGGAATTAACATTATTTTTGAGATGCTTTAGCATCGAATACTTCGCCTTTATAAATCCAGACTTTGACGCCGATTTTACCGTAAACGGTCATCGCTTCATCAAGAGCGTAATCAATGCCGGCTCTTATGGTCTGAAGCGGCACCTTGCCCTTACTAAGCCATTCACGCCGGGCCATTTCGCTGCCGTCAAGGCGGCCGGCAATAAAAATTTTCGCCCCCAAGACGCCTTTTTGAGACATTATTCTTTCTAAAGTGCTTTTCATCACCCGCCTGAAGGGCATTCTTTTTTCCAAATCAGAAGCAATATTTTGGGCGACAATTTTGGCGTCGGTCTCCGGCTTTTTTATTTCATTAACGGTCAATTTCAGATCCCACTTTCCGGTGCCATAACGCTTTTTTTCGCGGGCATTTTTAACGACACTTTCTAATTTCTTCTTCAGGTCGGTAAGGCCGGTGCCGCCTCTTCCAATAATGAGGCCAGGCTTGGCGGTGTTTAAAATAACCGATAAATTGTCTCCCGAGCGCTCAATTTCAACTTCGCCGAGCCCCAGCCGGCCATATCCCGTTTTTAAATATTCCCGAATCCTGAGATCCTCTTCCAAAAAAAATCGAAACGATTTTTTATTGAGCCAGCGCGAACGCCAATTTTGGATTATACCAAGCCGAAAATTTATTGGATGAATTTTGTTTCCCATGGTTTTATCCTATTGCCTTCCTTCTAAATATTCTTCTTGTAAATCCTCCTAATTTTCTTGCCGGTTTTATCTCTTTTGGCGTCTCATATTTCGGAGCAGCCGGCTTTTCTCCCCCGCCCTGGATTTCTTTCACCGCCACTTTTGTTTTTGTCTTTGTCTTCATCTTCCTGGCTGTCGGCGTTTTTTCTTCCAGAATTAAAGTCAAATGGCTGGTTTTTTTCTGAATCGCGGCCGCCCGGCCGAAAGCCCGCGGCCTGAAACGCTTGAGCATCGGCCCGCCGTCAACAAAAATATTTGAAATAAATAAGTTGTCGGCCGATAAATTAAAATTATGGACGGCGGAAGCCGCGGCCGATTTTAATAATTTCAAAACCGGCAAAGCCGCCCTTTTATCCAGGAACTTAAGCTGATTCTCGGCATCTTTAACAGGCATTTTTTTAACAAGATCCGCCACGGCCCTAACTTTCCTCGGCGCCACCGCTAAATTATTCAAATGGAATTTGTATTGCATAAATTTATTTTGCCGCGGGCGGAACGGTTTTTGCCTTCTCGGCTTCGGCCGCTTTTATTTCAAGTTCTTTCTGAATTTTACCGCCGTGACGGACGAATTTTCTCGTCATCGCGAATTCGCCCAATCGGTGTCCGACCATTTCTTCTATAATAGCAACCGGCACATGCGTTTTCCCGTTATGAACGCCGAAAATAAATCCGACCATTTCGGGAGAAATTACGCAGTCGCGCGACCAGGTCTTAACAACCGTCTTGTCTCCGGGTCTTAATTTGCTTATTTTTTTGAGCAGTTTGGGATCCACCCAAGGACCTTTTTTAATACTTCGCGACATAGTTTATTTCTTTCTCCTTCTGATAATAAAAATGTTTGACCTTTTGTTTTTCTTCCTGGTTTTGTGGCCGCCGGTGATTTTGCCCCACTTAGTTTTCGGCCTTTTAGTGCCTCTGACTGCCCGACCTTCGCCGCCGCCGTACGGGTGGTCTACAGGATTCATCGCCGAGCCGCGCACGGTGGGACGGATGCCGAGCCAGCGGGAACGACCGGCTTTGCCGATGGTAATTGTATTCCATTCGCTGCTGGCCGCCTCTCCCCGGAACAAGTTCAACATTATGGACAAAAGTACCTATCGGAATATTTTTAAGCGTCAGCCGGTTTCCAGTTTGAAGAGGCGCGTTTTCCGAAGTTATCACCGCATCATCGACTTTCAAGTCGCGAGGCGCCAGAATATACCTTTTCTCGCCATCTTTGTACACGATAAGAGCAATAAAAGCCGTACGATTGGGATCGTATTCTATGGAAGCCACTCGTCCGGCGATATTATACTTGTCCTGCTTGAAATCTACAAGACGGTAAAGTTTTTTATGGCCGCCGCCCTGGTGGCGCGTGGTTATCCGCCCCCTGTTGTTTCTGGCGGAAGTTCTGTTTTTCCCCCTGGTTAAACTTTTTTCCGGCTCGCTCTTAGTGATGGCGGAAAAATCAACGCCGGTCATTTCGCGCCTTCCTTCTGAAGTTGGTTTGTAGATTTTTATTGTCATTTTAATTCTATGCTCTGGCCTTTTGCCAAGGCGACAACGGCTTTTTTATAGCCGCTTTTAAACCCCAGATTTTTTCCGACCCGCCGGGATTTTTTGGGAACATTGATAATATTTACCCCGACAACCTTGACATTGTAATTTTTGCTGATGGCTTTGGCGATTTCAATTTTATTGGCCGAGGGCGCTGCTTTAAAAACATATCTGTTCAGTTTCTGGCCGGACAAGGCCTTTTCGGTTGTTACGGGGGAAAGCAAAACACTATCGGATTCGAATATTTTTTTGGCCGGCTCCGCTTTTTTGGGAGTCTCAACGCGCTCGGCAACGGGTTTTGATTTTTTTCCAAAAAGTTTATTTAGCAACGGCATATTTTTTATTTAAATATTCAACGCCTTCTTTTGTTAAAATCAAATATTGATATTTTAAAATATCCAAAATGTTTAAATTATTTATATTGGCGATTTCAAGGTTTGGTAAATTTCCGGCCGCTTTTTTTATTGTTTCGTCTTTGCCATCCGTAACCAAAAGGCTGTTTTTAATTTTCGGAAAATTTTTCATAATCATTGCCATTTCTTTGGTTTTGGGAGTTTTTAGTTTCAAATCATCCAAGACTAATAATTCATTATCTTTGGCTTTGGCGGAAAGCGCGATAAGAAAGGCCTTACGCGCCATTTTCTTGTTTATATTTAATTTAAAATTTCTTTCGCTTGTCGGCCCGAAAGTGATGCCGCCATGCCGCCAGAGTGGTGAGCGTATCGAACCATGGCGAGCCCGGCCGGTGCCTTTCTGCTTCCAGGGCTTTTTTCCTCCGCCGGAAACCTGGGCTCGGTCTTTGGTTGAGGCCAAAACCGGTCTTTTATTTGCCATTGAGACTCTTACAACTTGATGCACCAAATCGGCATTCCAAGGCAAACCAAAAATGGCTTCGTTAAGCCCTAATTCCAAAACTTCCTTTCCTTCTTGATTGTATACTTTAATTGCTATTGACATAATTCATAAAATATGCTAAAATGGTAGTATAAATTTGTGTTGTTTGTCAACTGAGAATCACGCAAAAACCGCAAAGGGAGATAAATCATGAACCGTAAACAGTGGTTTAATACTACTGTTGCTGTTGCCATTCTGGTTTTGTTGGGATGGATAGTCTACGTTGTCTGGTAAAAATCACGTAACAACTGGAAGTCCCGCTAAGAGCGGGACGAGGAGGGTGAAACCATGAGCAGAAATCGCATGATTGTCGCTGTCGCTGCGATCGTCGTCCTATTGGTCGGCCTGATGGGGGTAGCGTACTATATGACCAATCGGGCGACCCCCAAGGCCAAGGTGACCAAGAAGGTCACTCTCAAGCAGAGGGTGACGGTTCTCGAGAAAAAGGTGGTTGTCCTCGATGAGAGGATGACTGCTGTCGAGAAGAGAGTGACCAAACTCGAGAACCCGCCCACGCCCGCCCCGCCGCCTGCGCCGCCCGCGCCCGTGATCGCCCCGACCCCACCGACCCCGCCCGCGGCCCCCATCACCAAGCCGTCAACGAATGACGGTTGGCGGAACGTCACCACCAAGAAAGGGTGGATCCGCCTCGGACCGCCTTCAACGGTACCGCCCCCGAAGGTTCCCGTTAAGGGAATCGAGGGGCCGGACATCCGATGAGTCGGCTGTGGGTGGTGGCGCTCCTGTTTGTGGCTCTCGCCACGGCAGGATGCGCCGCTACGCCTGGAGGTTGGAGCGTAAACTTCAACCTCAATCTGGTGGACGGCTGGTACTACCCTTACTACCCCACCGGGTACTGGAGAGTGGGGTACTGGGGAGAGGTCTGTGAGTATAGGCCTTTCTACCGGCCCTACCGCGCCTGTCACAAAGTATGGGTTCCCAGAGAATGGGTACCCTACTAAAATCTCGCTTCGGCGAGTGCCCCCGCGCAATACGGGGGCTTCGTCTTTTTTAAGAACTTTTTATTACTACTAGCGTCCCCTTTCTTCCCGGAACTGCGCCCTTAAGCGCAATCAGATTATTTTCGCTGTCAACTTCAACGACTTCCAAATTTTTAACCGTTACCCTGTCGCCGCCCATCCGCCCCGCCATCTTCATTCCTTTAATGACATGCTGGGGCCACGAAGCGCCGATTGAACCCGGCGCGCGATGGCGATCTTTCTGGCCATGGCTTTTGGGCCCGCCATGGAAACCGTGCCTTTTGACAACACCCTGAAAACCCTTACCCTTGCTTATTGCCACAACCGTAACTTTGTCGCCCACATTAAAATCAGAAATTTTTATTTCGTCACCAGCTTTCAGTTCTGTAGAGTCAACGCGAAATTCTTTTAGCCATCTTAAGTTTGTGATTTGTGATTTGTTTGGAATTTGGGATTTGGGGTTTGGGATTTTAGCCAAGTGTCCGCGTTGCGGCTTCTTAATGCTTTTTTCCTTCCTGAAACCGAATCCAACCTGAATAGCGGAATAACTGTCTTTATCCTTTGTTTTGATTTGGGTAACAAAATTTGGCCCGCTTTCTATCAAAGTCACCGGCACAACATCGTTCCCCTTATATACCTGGGTCATCACCAATTTTTTTCCGAGTAAAAACTTCATATTTTATTTATAAACTAAACGCCCCGCAGTTGCGGGGCGTTTAGTTTTCTATACCTATACCCCTTGCCATTACATTTTTATTTCAATATCCACTCCCGCCGGCAAATTAAGATTCATTAAAGCGTCAATGGTTTTTGCCGTCGGGCTCAAAATATCAATCAAGCGCTTATGAACCCGCATTTCATATTGGTCGCGGCTGTTCTTATGAACAAAAGTGGAAGAATTAACGGTATATTTTCGCGTTTCGGTCGGCAAAGGAATCGGCCCGATAACTTGAGCCCCCTGCCGCTGCGCCGTTTCAACAATCTGGCGGGCCGAGGAATCAATTATTTTATTATCATAGGCCTTGATTTTAATCCGGATTTTTTGTTTTATTTCTTCCTTTTCCTTTTTTTTAACCATTTTACTTTAAAGAACAATTATTATAACGACAGTAAAATTTCTTTTCTTATTTATTAATTTTAGTCACCACGCCGGCGCCGACAGTCTTGCCGCCTTCTCTAATGGCGAATTTCTGTTTTTCTTCCAAAGCCACCGGAGCAATAAGTTTTACGGTGAATTTAGCCGTGTCGCCGGGCATAACCATTTCAACCCCCTGCGCCAAAGCAACTTCGCCGGTAACATCAGTGGTCCGGATGTAGAATTGCGGTTTGTAATTGGTGAAGAATGGAGTGTGGCGGCCGCCTTCTTCTTTGGTCAGCACGTAAACTTCGGACTCAAAATCAGTGTGGGGCGTAACCGACCCCGGTTTGGCTAAGACCTGGCCTCTTTCAACATCTTCTTTCTTCAACCCCCTCAAAAGAATGCCGGCATTGTCGCCCGCTTGGCCTTCATCAAGGGATTTGTTAAACATTTCAATGCCCGTGACAACAGTTTTAGCGGTCGGCTTAAGTCCGACAACTTCAACTTCATCGTTTAATTTGACGAGCCCTCTTTCAATCCGGCCGGTAACAACGGTGCCGCGGCCTTCAATGGAGAAAATGTCTTCAATAGGCATAAGGAAAGGTTTGTCGGTATCGCGGACCGGATCCGGAATATATTCATCAAGCGCTTTGACCAGCTCTAAAATCGGCTTGGCCGCTTCATCATCCGGGGACTTGGCTTCCAGGGCTTTTAAGGCCGAACCGCGAATAACTGGGGTTTTCTCGCCGTCGTAATGATATTTGGTCAAAAGTTCGCGGATTTCAGCTTCAACCAAATCAACCAGTTCCGGATCGGAAACCATGTCAACTTTGTTAAGAAACACAACAATTTTAGGAACGCCGACCTGATAAGCCAAAAGAATATGCTCTCTGGTCTGGGGCATCGGACCGTCGGTGGCGGCAACAACCAAGACTGCGCCGTCCATCTGGGCTGCGCCGGTAATCATGTTTTTGATGTAATCGGCGTGTCCCGGAGCATCAATATGGGCATAGTGGCGTTTTTCGGATTCATATTCGGAATGATGAAGTTGAATAGTAATACCGCGCTCTTTTTCTTCCGGCGCCTTATCAATATCATCAACTGATTCCGCTTTCTTCGCCAAACCCTTCATAAAAAGGATTTTAGTTATTGCCGCCGTTAAAGTGGTTTTGCCGTGGTCAACGTGGCCGATAGTGCCAACATTAACGTGGGGCTTTGTTCGTTCAAATTTTTCCGCCATATTTTTTCTTGATTATTTAATAAATTACGCACTTATCTCATTTAACACGCAAATTCCATTTTAGTCAATATAGATAAATCTGTCAACAGTATGTACAAAAACAAAAGTCGCGAATCCGATTCGCGACCCCCTTGAAAAAACTTTTAAACTATTACTCAAGACATATTATTAAAGTGGTGATTGTAGCAATAGTAATTATAAATAATGGCGTAAGAGGAGCATAAGAACTATTAGCTATGGCGTAAGTGCCAACTCCTACAAACCAGACGCTTAAAATAGCAAAACCCTTGATAAGACGTTTCATAGCAACCTCCTATGAAAAAGAACAAAATTGAAACTAAAATTTAATGTTTTGTATATTATATCTAATACGGCAGTTCGTCAACCCAGTATATCAACTTCCGAAACCGAATGCTTTAAAATTTTTTTGTGGCATTCGGTATTTAATTTCAAAAATCTTTCGGAAGTTGTATATCCGGGTCAAGACCGAGGTCTTCAAGAGTGACGTTTTCGTTGTCAGTAAAATCAATATCGGCAAGTTCTAATGATTTTTCGGCTTCAGGCTTTATTTCGTTTGTTTGTGATTTGTTTCGAAGAAGCTCATATTCTTCCATATTTAAAATAACACCTATTGGCTCCCCATCTTCGATAATAAGACATTTGCCCCCGTCTTTAAGTATTTCTTTAATTATTTTATCCATTTATTTTTTGCCGGCGATAATTAACTCGGCGACGTTATTCGGAACTTCCTCGTAGTGGTCAAATTCCATCGTATATGAAGCGCGGCCTTGGCTCATTGAACGGAGTTTGGTGGCATAGCCGAACATTTCAGAAAGCGGCACTTTGGCGTCAACGACTTTTGTCATCGCCCTTTCCGACATTTGTTCAATTTTGCCTCGTTTGCTGTTCAGGTCTCCGGTAATATCCCCGAAAAATTGTTCCGGCACAATCACTTCAACTTTCATAATTGGTTCAAGCAACACCAGATTAGCGCGTTTACTGGCTTCCTGCAAGGCAATGGAAGCGGCAATTTTAAACGCCGCTTCCGAAGAATCAACTTCGTGATAAGAGCCGTCATAAACCGCCGCCTTCATATCAACCATCGGGAAGCCGGCTTTAATGCCTTTTTCCATCGCTTCGCGTACGCCTTTCTCAATTGCCGGAATAAATTCCTGAGGAACAATCCCGCCTTTAATTTCATTTATAAATTCAAAACCCCCTCCTCTGTCGTTCGGCTCAACCCTTATCCAAACATGGCCGTACTGGCCGCGGCCGCCCGATTGCCTGATATATTTGCCTTCGGCCTCGGCAATTTTTTTGACGGTCTCTTTGTAAGCCACCTGCGGCCGGCCGACATTGGCACTGACTTTAAATTCGCGCAGCATCCGGTCAACGATTATTTCAAGATGAAGCTCGCCCATCCCCGAAATGATGGTCTCGCCCGTTTCCTGATCGGTTTTAATCCGGAAAGTCGGGTCTTCATCCGATAAACGCTTGAGCGCCAAACCCATTTTTTCCTGATCGGCTTTTGTTTTCGGTTCAATCTTTTGAGAAATAACCGGTTCGGGAAAAACAATTTTTTCAAGAATTATCGGATTTTCTTCGTCGCAAAGCGTGTCGCCCGTTGTCGTGTCTTTTAAGCCGACGGCCGCGGCAATTTCGCCCGCTCTTATTTCGTCAATTTCTTCCCGCTCGTTGGCGTGCATCAATAAAATCCGTCCGATTCTTTCTTTGGAATCCTTTGTTGAATTCAATATATAAGAGCCCTTGGTAAGCTTTCCGGAATACACGCGAAAATAAGTAAGAGAACCGACGTAAGGGTCGGTGGCGATTTTGAAAGCCAAGGCGGCAAACGGCTCGTTTTCATCGGGATGGCGTTCTATTTCGCCGCCGGTTTTTGGTTCAATACCTTTAGTGGGCGGCACGTCAAGAGGACTCGGAAGGTAATCAATTACGCCATCAAGCACTAATTGAACGCCTTTGTTTTTCAAAGCCGAGCCGCAAAAAACCGGCACAAATTTATTGTCGATAACGGCTTTTCTTATGGCGCTCCTTATCTCATCTTTAGAAATTTCTTGTCTTTCCAAATATTTTTCCATCAGAGCGTCATCGGTTTCAACCGCTTTTTCAAGGAGATGACGCCTCGCAGCCGCTGTTTGTTCTTTAAGATTTTCCGGAACGTCATAATATTCAACTTTTTCGC
This sequence comes from Candidatus Azambacteria bacterium GW2011_GWA2_42_9, assembly GCA_000994805.1. Classification (GTDB taxonomy): domain Bacteria; phylum Patescibacteriota; class Minisyncoccia; order UBA10092; family UBA10092; genus GWA1-42-19. The sequence goes on from LCEQ01000015.1 coordinate 19,246, forward strand.
CATTTTCACCCAAGAAACGAACGGCTTTTTCTTCAATTAAATCAATGACGCCTTCAAATTTATCTTCAATGCCGATGGGCAAAGTGACCGGCACCGCGTTTAATGTCAGCCGTTCATGGATTGACGCCAAACTTTTTTCAAAGGAGGCGCCGGTGCGGTCAAGCTTATTGATAAAACACATCCGGGGAACATTATATTCATCGGCATATCGCCAATTGGTTTCCGACTGCGGCTCAACGCCGGCCACGCCGTCAAAAACCACGACGGCGCCGTCCAAAACCCGCAGAGAGCGCTTGACTTCAACGGTGAAATCAATGTGGCCTGGGGTATCAATAATGTTTATCCGACACTCATGCTCTTTATCGCCATTAAAAAGAGTTGGGGTCCAAAACGTTGTTGTTGCGGCTGCCGTGATAGTGATGCCGCGCTCGCGTTCCTGCTCCATCCAATCCATAATAGCCGCTCCTTCATGAACTTCGCCGATTTTATGGGAAAGGCCGGTATAAAACAAAATCCGCTCACTGACCGTTGTTTTCCCGGCGTCTATATGAGCGATAATCCCAATATTTCTGACCTTTTCAATTGGAAAGTGTCTTTTTTCCATAAAAAATTAGTGACAATAAGACATTATTTATCGAATTCACTGAAAGTTGCTTTACCAATCTCGCCCAGTCTTATTGTATTAAGTAATTCCTTTGAAACATTAAGACTGATTGCATAATCATAAAGTCTTATTAAAAAACCTTCTTTGGAAAATTTCTTTTCCTTATATTCATCTATTATTTGGTTGGTTTCGATTCTTATTTTTTTTGCTTCTTCATTCTTATTTTCCAATTCAAAATATTTTTCCAATTCACGAAACATAATTATCAGGCCTAACAGGATTTTAGTTGCGGTTTCCGGATCAGTTTTATTTAGTCTGATAATATTTTTTACGATTAGGATTCTAATATCTGGATTTTTATCTGAGAGTTACATATTCTCATAGAATTTGTTTTATAATTCAAAAACACATTTAATATATTCACTAAAATATTAAAAAGTTTTTCTTCTCGGGGAGTTTCCGGTTGGAATCTTTCTTCTGGAATTTGTTGTTCTGATTTAAACTCTTTTGATTCGCTCATAATTTTTATTTTATTTTACCAACTAAAGTGCGCAAAGGCGCGGTTAGCTTCGGCCATGCGATGAGTGTCTAATTTTTTCTTAATGGCCGCGCCCTCATTGTTGGCGGCAAGCATAAGTTCTTCGGCCAATTTAACGGCCATCGGCTTGCCTTTTTTTGACTTAGCCGCATTAATTATCCAGCGAAAGGCCAATTGAATTTTTCTTTCGGGTCTCACCGGTTGAGGCACTTGATAGTTGGCGCCGCCAATCCGCCTTGATCTCACTTCCAAAGACGGCAAAACATTTCTCACCGCTTTGTCAAAAAGTTCCAAAGGGTTGCCCTTGGTTTTTTCTTTAATAATATCAAAGGATTTGTAAACCACTTTCTGGGCCACCGATTTTTTACCTTGGCGCATAATATGATTTATAAACTTGCCGACGGAAGGGCTGTTATAATACGGATCTGTAATATTAACTTTTTTTCTTTTTATTTTTCTTCTCATTTGGGTTTTTTCGTTCCATATTTACTTCTCTGCTGCTTTCTGCCTTCTACGCCCGCAAAATCCAGCATGCCGCGGATAATATGATAGCGGACTCCGGGAAGATCTTTAACTCTTCCGCCACGGACCACTACCACCGAGTGCTCCTGCAAGTTGTGGCCCTCGCCGGGAATATAAGCCGTCACTTCCTTGCCATTGGTAAGGCGGACCCTGGCGACTTTGCGCAAGGCCGAGTTCGGCTTTTTCGGAGTAGTAGTAAAAACCTTCACGCAAACGCCGCGCTTAAAAGGAGACGGCGAAAAAACCGGCCTGTTTTTTAACACATTAAAATAATACTGCAAAGCCGGCGACTTGGTCTTGCTCGCCTTGGGCTTTCTTGGCTTTTTTATCAATTGATGAATCGTTGGACACATAAAGAATAATTTAGCTTTATTTTATATTTTTGTCAAACTGGAAAAACAATCATATAATATATATTAATGTATAAACCGGTGATTTTAGTAATTTTAGACGGATTCGGGCGGGGGCCGGAAAATGCCGCCAACGCCATTTTCAAGGCGAAAAAACCGAATTTTGATTTTATTGAAAAAAATTTTTTGGGGACCAATCTTCAGGCCTCGGGTATTGCCGTCGGCCTGCCTTGGGGTGAAGAGGGTAATTCCGAAGTCGGCCATTTGAATTTAGGTGCCGGCCGGATTGTTTACCAGTACCTCCCGAGAATCATGTTTGCCATTCGCGACGGCTCCTTTTTCAAAAACCCCGAACTTTTAGCGTCCACCGAACACGTCAAAAAAAACAATTCCGCTTTTCACATCATCGGACTCATCGGTTCGGGCAACGTTCACAGCTACATTGACCATCTTTATGCCGCACTTGATTTTGCCAAAAATGAAAATATCAAAGAGGTTTTTATTCACGCTTTCACCGACGGCCGAGATTCGCCTCCGAAAGACGCGCTGATGTTTTATGAAAAACTCCAAAATAAAATTTTGGAAAGCTATCCTTTCGCTAAAGTTTCAAGCTTAATAGGGCGCCATTTTGCTTTAGACAGAGACAATAATTGGGACCGAACTGAAAAGGCCTATAAACTTTTAACCGAAAACACGGGCGAGGTTTTTAGCGATATCAAAAGCGCCATTGAGTCGGATTACGGCAAAAATATTACCGATGAATTTATCGAACCAAAGATTATTCCCAGCACTTCGCAGAGGGACGGAGGACCGATAAAAGACGGCGATGCCGTTTTATTTCTTGATTTCAGAGAAGACAGCGCCAGGCAGCTCACCCGGGCTTTTGTTGAAGATGATTTTAATCATTTCCCCAGAAAAAAAATAAATGATTTATATTTCGCAACAATGACGCGTTATGAAAAAGGCCTGCCCATCAACGTTTTATTTGAACCCTTAAAAATTGAAAGCACTCTGGCCGAGGTTGTTTCCAAAGCCGATAAGTCCCAAGTCCATATTGCCGAAACAGAAAAGTACGCCCATGTCACTTATTTTTTTAACGGCCTGGTGGAGCCGGCTTTCCCAAAAGAAACAAGAGAACTTGTCCCTTCGGAAAAAGATTATAATTTTTCTAAAAGACCGGAAATGGACGCTTTTAAGATAACCGAAAAAATAATTGAGGCTTTAAAATCAAATTGCGATTTTGTCGTCGCTAACTATGCCAATTCGGACATGGTGGGCCATACCGGCGATTTTGACGCCGCGGTTAAGGCCGTTGAAGTTTTAGACAGTGAAATCGGAAAAATAATCGCCGAGGTTTTAAAAAACGATGCCGCCTTAGTCATTACTTCAGACCATGGCAACGCCGATGAAATGATTAATTTACTTACCGGCGCTCCCCAAACCGAACACACGGGAAACCCCGTGCCTTTTTACTTGGTGGCTAAGGACTTAAAACAAGAAAAAGATCCAGAAGAAGTTGAAATTGGAAAATTAGAAACCGGAGGAATCTTAGCCGATGTGGCGCCGACCATTTTAGAGCTTATGGATATAAAACAACCGTCGGAAATGACCGGGAAAAGTTTGTTGAAAATATTGAAATTAAAGTGATTTTGTGCTATAATATTGTGCGCCCTTAGCTCAGTGGATAGAGCACTTGTCTTCGGAACAAGGGGTCGGGGGTTCAAATCCTCCAGGGCGCGTAAAAAATCAAATTACGCCCCCATAGCTTAATGGTAAAGCAGTTGCCTCTTAAGCAATTGATCTAGGTCCGATTCCTAGTGGGGGTACAAAGATTTGACTTATTATTTAGATTATTATAAAAAGTAATCAGTTTTTATTTTGTTTGTTAAAAACAGGAGGATGATATGCCGTACATTCTCAAGAAAGAAAATGGGATATTGAAGGAACATCGGAAAAAGCTCGAGCCACACCTTTGTTTTCTTGCCAAGAGAATCCGGGCAGTTGCGCGCCATTACCAAGAATCGCCCGACGGGCGGATTCCGGTTTACTTCTACGCATGCGAAGAGCTGGCGCTGAAAGTCCAACCGCAGAAGCGCTACGCGCTTTTGTCCGCCGTCCGCGCGGTGTATAGCGATGCCAATTACGAATGGTGCCGCAAGATGAAAACGCGGCCGGCAAAACTTGAATTTGTCGGCCATAAGTATTCGGTTCTTCTCCAAAGAATTGAAAAGCTGGTCAAAGAGATAAAGAAAATCACAGACGCAAGCAAAGAGCCGCATCTTGTCTGGCCCGGGCTTCTCAATTATTCTCTTACCGTTTTGGGCCTCAAAATCATGGATGACCCGAAGGACAAGAGATTCTCGGCTCTCGTTGCCGGAACGCTGAAATACCTCCATGGTTATTTTTACGAAAAGTACATGGCACCTTACGAAAACGAACAAGAGGAAAAAAACGGCAAGATGTTTCCGGAATAAGAAGGAAAATTGTGCCAAAAACATAAGTCCTTTATAATCAAAAAAGATGAAAAAATAAAATGCTTATATCCCGAATTTTCGGGATTTTTTTAATGACAAATTTAGCAAAATATAGTATAATTTGTTAATATTGGAAGTGTGCCAGAGTGGTTGAATGGGCCGCTCTCGAAAAGCGGTATGCCGGAAACAGCATCGGAGGTTCGAATCCTCCCACTTCCGCCAGTTAGGAAATGAGGTCATTGGCTCGCCCGCCGTTTGACAAATAAATGGGGAGGATATATGATAAGATCATATTATACTGTAATAGTATACACATGACC
>LCEQ01000016.1 GCA_000994805.1 Candidatus Azambacteria bacterium GW2011_GWA2_42_9
TTCAAAACCCCTTTCCGCCAAAAGCGGAAAAGACATCGAAGTTCTGATACTTACCGGCGATATGGATAATCTCCAGCTTGTCGGAAAAAACGTATCGGTGCTCTATTCGCCCCCAAGCGCGTCCAAAGAACAAATTATTTATGACGATAAAAAAATCGCCGAGCGTTTTGAAGGGCTAAAACCGGAACAACTCATTGATTTCAAAGGCCTTAAGGGCGATCCATCGGATAATATTCCCGGTGTTAAAGGCATCGGCGAAAAAACAGCCATTATTTTACTTAATAAATTCGGAACCATTGAAAAATTGTACGGGGCAATAGAAAAAGGTAAGGCAGAAAATGTAAGCGCTGGTGTTTTAGAAAAATTAAAAGCCGGAAAAGATACTGCGTTTTTTTCAAAAAAACTGGCCACTATAAAACAAAACGTGCCGATTAAGTTTGATCTTAAAAAAAGCGAGTTCGGAAAATTTGATAAAAATAAAATAATTGAACTCTTCCAAAATCTGGGATTTGTCAGTTTGATTAACCGCCTGAAACCCCGCTCTTCAGCTGAGGGGCGGGGCAAGCAAGGGACTTTGGCAATGTCTCCGAGTATCAACATTGAGGACCGAGTCGGCTATGATTTTAAATCTTTCATTAAAACTCCAAGAGGAAAAAGAGTAGTTATTAGCAGTAGCGATTTTGACGTTATGATTGCCGCTTATATTCTTAATCCGGGCGAGCACGACTACAGTTTGGAAAAATTAAGTTTGAGAGAATTTGGCGCGGTTTTGCCGAAAGATGAGGCTATTTCAAAGTTAGCGCCGATTTTTAAAAACCGGCTGATTGAAACCGAAACCAAAAAAGTTTTTGAAGAAATTGAAATGCCGCTTATTCCGATTTTAGCGAAAATGGAGACCGCCGGAATAAAACTGGATGTTAAAAAAATAAATAAATTAAATAGCTATCTTTTTGAGGAATTAAACAAACTTGAAGGCGAAATTTATAAATTGGCCGGCGAAAAATTCAACATCAACAGCCCGCAGCAGCTTAGTGAGATTTTATTCGTTAAATTAAGAATTCCCGGTACGCGGGCCGGCGGCCGCTTTAAAAAAACTTCCGGCGGCGCGCTCTCAACCGGAGCGGCAGAACTTGAAAAATTGCGGTCCCAGCATAAGATTATTGATTTTATTCTAAAATACCGGGAACTGGCCAAGCTCAAGTCAACTTACACCGAGACCTTGCCGAAGTTTGTTGATAATAATAACCGCGTTCATACGACTTTTAATCAAACAGGGACGGCATCAGGCCGCCTGTCCAGCCATGACCCGAATATGCAAAATATTCCGGCGCGCGGTACTTGGGGCGACGAGGTAAGAAAAGCGTTTATTGCCGAAAAAGGATACAAATTTCTTTCAGTTGATTACTCGCAGATTCACTTAAGGATCATTGCCGCTTTAGCAAATGACAAAAAGATGATGGAGGCATTTAAAAAAGGATTGGACATTCATAAGTTTACGGCGTCGGAAATAAACAATGTTCCCATGGATAAGGTGACGTCCGAAATGCGATTTTCCGCCAAAGCGCTCAATTTTGGGATTATCTACGGCATGGGCGCGCAGAGTTTTTCCGAGTCGGCCGGAATCAGCAAAGAGAAGGCGAAAGAATTTATCGCCGAGTATCTGAAAGATTTTTCCGGCGTTGCCCAATACATAAAGAAACTCCAGGAAGAGGCAAGGCAAAAGGGCTATACGACGACATTATTCGGGCGGCGCCGCTACCTACCGGAATTAAATTCGCCAAATCCGATGCTCCGCGCCCAGGCCGAGCGCATCGCTATCAACATGCCCATTCAAGGGCTTGAGGCCGATATTATGAAAAAAGCGATGATAGGAGTTGATAATTGGATTCAGAAAGAAAATTTAAATAATAATGTGAAAATGCTTCTTCAAGTCCACGACGAACTCCTTTTTGAGGTTAAAGAAGATTTGGTTAAAAAAATCGCTCCAGAGATTGTTAAAATAATGGAAAGCGTAATAAAATTGAGTGTACCGATCGCCGCCGAAGCCAAAATAGGCAATAATTGGGGAGAGTTAAGAGTTTTCCCAAAACGAAATGCTTGACGTATAATGCTATTTATGCTATACTCTAATCAAGATTTAAGCTCTTTTTAATTCATTAAATAACCTATTTACGAGAGATAGCCGTAGCTATAAGCCCCTGATTTATTCGGTGATTTATAGCTATGACTATCATTGCGATGGTCCTCTGGCATCGGTCCCTATAACCTCGGGTAGAGGGAAGCTTTCCGGCAAGTAGCCGGAGAGGAGGAAGCCATGAAGTACGGAGAACTGAACCTTGGTCAGATCGAAGCAATCGCCAACAAGCTCGGCGGTATGGAAGGCGTGCAACGCTTCCTGTCTGGAGAGCTCGTCGTCAAGGTGGTGGAGAAGTCCTTCGCTATCTGGAAGACGATCGTTCTCGGCAGAAACACATCGCCCGGCGAATACCGCAATGCCCTGAAGGCCAACGGCTGCCACATCGGCGACTACGCCGACCAGATCCTCAACAAGGTGAAGGTCAGCGAGACAGAAACCCAACTCGACCTGATCGTGATGACCGTCGCCGAGCTGGGCTTTAAGAAAGGCGCCATCAGAAAGCAGATCTACGACCGAGCCATCGAGCTCGGCCTGGAGCTCTGCCCAGCGGAAGTTGGTCCCGCCCTGCGCCTGCGGTATCCAGACCAGCCCTACGGTGAGTGGCTCCGAATCTCCATGGATCCTATCACCGATTCGGACGGCGACCCAGGGGTGTTCGGTGTCGATCGCGACGGCGACGAGCGGTGGCTGTACTGCGACTTTGGCAGCCCCGACGGCTTCTGGGATGCTGGCAGCCGCTGGGTGTTCGTCGTTCCTCGCAAGTAGTTGTCCTTGGGTCTTGATCCCTTTGGTCTTCTTTGACCCTTGGGATTTAGCCCTTGGAACGGCTTGGTGCCGTCCCGAAGTTGCGGGACGGCACTTTTTTAATTATTTTTTTTATGTTATGATTATTTTGAAAGTAGGTGAATACGCGGACGGCTACGGCTTTTCGCTACCGAAATTAGTATCCATGCATCGAGAGTATCTTTGACTACGGTTTGAGATAGAGTGGTGCATGTAAACTTAAAAAATGAAGATACTTGGTATAGGGTGCTAGGTGATTTTAGATCACGAATTCGATACAGTCCCGAGAGTATTCAAAGGATAGTGGCATAGACGGCATTCTGTACGTTACCGATTCGGACGGCAACCCAAAGGTGTTCGGTGTCGATCGCGACAACGACAAGCGGTGGCTGAACAGCAACTATGGCAACCCCGACAACTTCTGGAATGCTGACAACCGCTGGGTGTTCGTCGTTCCTCGAAATTCTCTTTATTTTTCTCCCTCTATATATTGGGAGAGTTTTGTTTCTGTAATTGGCCATTCCAACCTCCGAGCATTTTACCTATCTCGTCTATTTTCTCTGATAAAGTTATATATTTTTTGTTATCAATGGATTTAGTTTCCCAGAGCATTATTAAGAATACCTTTAGTGTATCAACTTTTCTTATCGACATACGAACATATGGCAATTTTTCTTCTCGTGCAAGAAAACTAGCGGTTGCGAGCGCTTCTATAATTTCCACAAAAAGCGTATCTATTTTCTGACCGAGGGAATGTCGATGTGTTTTGGGCAGTATCTGATAATATTGAAACCAAATTAAATAGAGATTTTTAATTTTTTCAATAAGTGGTATAACCCGGTTGGGGGGGGGTCTTAAGAGTATTATTATGAAAATTAAATTGCGACATGGTTTTGAAGATATTATTTGTATTGATAATCTGCTTGAAGCGTGGAAGGAATTTATTCGAGGGAAGAGAAATAAATCGGATGTTCAAGAATTTTCCCTAAAGCTGATGGACAATCTTTTTGTTCTCCATGAAGATTTAAATTCTGGTAATTATAAACACGGCGGATATCAATCTTTTAACATCTCTGATCCTAAACCAAGAAACATCCACAAGGCAAGCGTTAGAGATCGGCTTTTACATCATGCGATCTATCGTGTACTTTATCCTTTTTTCGACAAGACATTTATTGCCGATTCTTTTTCCTGCCGGATTAAGAAAGGAACGCATAAAGCGCTTAATAGATTTCGCGAATTTACCCGCAAAGTGAGTAGGAACGATACAAAAACTTGCTGGATTTTGAAATGTGATATTAAGAAATTCTTTGCAAGTATCGATCAAAAAATTCTGTTAGATATTTTGAATTCGTATATTCCGGATAAGCAAATTACCCGGCTGTTCAAAGAAATTATAGAAAGTTTTTCCACAAAACCTGGAATAGGTTTGCCTCTCGGCAATCTTACTTCGCAACTCTTAGTGAATATTTATATGAACGAATTCGATCAGTTTATAAAGCATAAAATGAAAGTGAAATATTATATTAGATATGCCGATGATTTTGTTGTCTTGTCAGATCAAAAGAGTAGGATTGAGAACTTAATTTCTCTATTCGCAAACTTTCTCGGAAAAAAGTTAAAATTACATTTGCATTCTGACAAAGTTTTTATCAAAACCCTATCATCGGGAGTTGATTTTTTGGGTTGGGTCAATTTTCCAGATCATTGGGTTTTGCGCACTACGACGAAACGTCGTATGATAAAGAAATTATTAGCGTCTCAATCGCGCGAATGCTTTCAGTCGTATTTAGGATTATTAACCCATGGAAATGCCCATAAGTTAATAGAAAGAATATTAAAGCAATAATTAACATGCCCGAACTACCTGAAGTACAAACAATCGTTGACGATTTAAATAAAAAAGTTAAAGGATTGACTATAGCCGACATTTGGACCGATTGGCCCAAGCAATTTAAGCGCTCGCCCGGCGGCTTCGATGGTTTTAAGAAAGCCGTTAAAGGCGAAAAAATAATGAAAGTTTGGCGGCTCGGAAAAAATATAGTTTTTGATTTATCGGGCGGCAAAAAAATACTGATTCATCAAAAAATGACAGGCCATTTGCTTGTGGGGAGGTGGCAATTAAAGAATAATAATTGGGTTGCGTCAGATAAAAAGGGATTATTAACCGAAAAGGTTAATGGATATATTCATGTAATGTTTTGGTTATCTAATAAAAACATGTTGGCGCTTTCAGACTTGAGAAAATTTGCCAAGGTTTTGGTCGCTAATGAAAGAGATTTTAAAAATTTGGAAGATGTAAAAAATATCGGGCCAGATCCATTGAAACCGGATTTTGATTTTAAAAAATTTAAGAATTTAATAACCAAGAAACGGGGAGTAATTAAGAAAGTTTTAATGGACCAAAGCATTATTTCTGGGATCGGCAACATTTACGCCGACGACATTCTTTTTACGGCAAAAATTCATCCGCTCAAAAAAACTGAGAGTTTGGGTGAAAAAGAATTAAAAGCAATTTTTGAAGCGATTAAAAAAATTCTTAAAAAAGCAGTGAAATTACGCGGCACATCAACTTCCGATTACCGCGACACATCCGGCAAAAAAGGCGGCTACGGAGAGGTCCGTTTAGTGTATCAGCGCGAAGGCGAAAAATGTTCCAGAAAATGCGGCGGCATTATCAAACGAATCAAAATTAACAGCCGCTCGGCTCACTTTTGCCCAATTTGCCAAAAAATATGATAATCTTTCTTTACGGTCAAGATTCTTATAGAATCGGACAAAAATTACAGGAAATAGTAAATGGATATAAAATTAAAAATCCGAGCGGGTTAAATTTGATTAAATTGGATTTTGCTGAAAATAACATCAACGATTTTTATGACGCCATTAAATCCGATTCTTTTATTCCCGAAAAAAAATTAGTTATCGTAAAAAATATTTTCCGCGCCGATAGTGAGATGATTTTAGAATTCTTAAAAACAAAAGATTTCAACAAAAGGGAGGACACAATTTTAATTGCCGTTTCTTTTAGCGACACGGGCGGGGGCAAACTTTTTGAATATTTAACGGGGAAGCCAAATCAAGTCCAGAATTTCAAGCTTCTTAAAGAATATGAAATTAAAAATTGGGTCAAAAAGTCGCTTAATGCGATGGGTGTTGAAATCGCCGGCGACGCCATGGATTTTTTAGTTTCAAATTGCGGCCTCGATCTTTGGCGGCTTAGTAACGAAATTAAAAAATTAGCCGATTTTTCCGCCCAAGGCGGATCCCCTGAAGGGAGAAAAATTAAAGTTATCGTCAAATCCCAGGTTGAAGAATTAATTATGGGGAGCCGGGAACATAATATTTTTGAGTTGACCGACGCTCTGGCGAAAAAAAATAAAATAAAAGCGTTATCGGCGCTTCATAAAGCCCTAGATGGCGGCGAAAAGCCGACTGAATTATTAGGCCTTTTGGCTTGGCAGGTTAGAAACATCCTGCGTTTTAAGTTGAGCTCCAAGTTATCGGAATTAAAACTTCACCCCTTTGTTTTAGGAAAAATTAAAGAATCGGCCGAATATTTTTCTGCCGCCGAACTAAATGTGATTTTATCTAAAATTATTGATTTGGACTTGGCCTTTAAGACAACCGATCTGAATGAAAAAACCGCGCTCTCTCTTTTGATTTCAGAGTTATAGTTTATTTACCGCTTTTGTTAAGCGGGATTTCAGCCGCGAGGCGGTGTTTTTTTTGATTAAATTGGTTTTAACGGCTTTGTCCAAGGCATTATAAACTTTTGAAAGGTGAGCTGTCGCCGCTTTTTTGTCTTTTACGGCTAAAAGTTTTTTTAGGGCTTTAATTTCACTCTTTAAGTGGCGGGATTGCTTTAAATTTCTCTCATGACGCCGCTTATTTTGCCTTAAGGCCTTTTTTGCTGAATTTGTTATTGGCATATTTCGAAGATAAGAAAATGAATTTTATTTTCTTATCTTTTAACTATAATATACTCTGTTTTCAAATTTGGCAAATTTCAGCTATAATTAAATCAACATGATTTCCTATTTAGAAGGGAAAATTATAGATAAAAATGAGAAGTTTTTTGTGATTAACACGGGCGGCGTCGGCTATCGAGTTTTTTCCCATGAGGGAATTTTAAAAAAAATACCCGACGTCGAACAAAATATCGGCGTTTGGACTCATCTTTATGTCCGAGAGGACGCATTGGACTTGTACGGATTTTTGGACAAGGAGGAGTTGGATTTTTTCGAAACCCTTATTTCTATTTCGGGCATAGGGCCCAAATCGGCGCTCGGTATTCTGGAGGTGGCGCCGGTGGCGAGTTTAAAGCAGGCAATTGTTTCCGAAGATGAGACCTTTTTTACCAAAGTGTCCGGAGTGGGAAAAAAGACGGCCCAGCGGCTGATATTGGAACTTAAAAACAAATTGGCCAAAAAAATCACGCCCGTTAAAGGAAGCGATTCGGCTGAAATGGCAGAGGCGATAGACGCGTTGGTAGGTTTAGGATACAAAGAACGCGACGCAAGAAAAGTCTTGCAGGAAATTCCGAAAGACATTAAGGGCGTTGAGGCAAAAGTTAAAGCCGCGCTAAAACAAATCAAATGAGTTGGTGGCTAAATATAATTGAATATTTGAGAAGCCCGGAGAATGGCTCGGGAAACGGAAATTTTAGTTTTAAGAAAACAATTATCAAGGCCTTGGCTGAAAGCGCGGTGGATTTTCTTTATTACGCCGTCGGTTTTTTTACTTCGTTATACTTTTTTTCGGCCGTTTACCTGTTTTTCATAAGCGGTGGCGGATATCGTGATATTTTGGTCAAAATTTTTGACGCTTTGTCGGAACCGTATCTTGGTTCGGTCGGTATTTATGTTATCTTAAAAGAGGTTAGAAAAAGAAATCTTAGGGTCAGAAGCAAGCATTTTGGCGAATATTTTGTTTTGGCATGGTCGATTCTTTTTTTAATCAGCGCCGTTTTGGTTTTCTTTCGCCCGGAATTTACTTTTGACATTTTAATGAGCGACATTACCACGATAACTTTGGCTTTAGTTGTTATTTACACGGGCGGCTTGATTCACAAACCATAATTTAAAAAATTATAATTAAAAAATAATAACATGAAAAATCACAATCACGATTTAATTCAGCAGCTATCGGAAAATGCCGACAGCATCTGGCGGTATGAAGAGTATATAAAAAACGCCGAAGGCTGTCAGTATTGCACCGGTTTGTGGGCGAAACTTAAAGAAATGGATATGGAGGCAGAAAAAATGCTTTTGGAAGAAATTAAGCGGCACGTTACTGAAAATCGATTTGATTAAGTAGCGAAAATCTAAAACCCCGACGCAAGTCGGGGGTTTGCCTTATTAGACACCATCAGGAGGCGGCTGGCCGTTCATGAAATCAGCGTAATATTCCGCGTGGGAAATTATTTTCCACTTGCCGTTTTCTTTTACAACTCTCCTGCCCTTTTTTATGTATTGCTCCTCATTTTTCATTATAACCAATACCCCCGGGGGCACATCCCTATTAATTCGGGAAAGTGCGGCAATAAAACAACACTTGCCAAGGCGAAGCCCCCTTTTTGCTGAAGGAATCAACATTGTTCCTGAACCAATAAAAACGTCGTCCTCAACGATAGTTGTGTTTTTTGTTGCACCGTCGAAGTTGCAAAAAATGACGCCGGCGGCAATATTGCAGCCGCGGCCAATAATCGCGTCTCCGACATGGCAGAAATGAGGAATTTTTGTTCCTTCGCCGATTTTCGAACGAACAACTTCGGCGCCAAAGCCGATTTTTACATTATTCTCTACTATAAACCATTCGCGTAAAAACGCATTCGGTCCAATTTGGCAATCTCTCCCGATAAAACTATCCGTGTCATTTGCAACAAGATAAGTATTTGGATAAATGACAGTTCCCTTGCCAATTTGAGACAGTATCGGGCTAATCCAAGTTGTATCCGGATCGTGAATGATAACTCCACCTTTGACAATAAATCTTTCCATAAGATCCATCCGCGTTGAGAGTTTCGGCGGAAAATTCATGATTTTTCACCTCCATTTTTATTTTTATTATTCTTACTGCCGCCGGAAAGGAATATTAAAAGCAAAATAACAAAGCCGATGGCGAGTATTGATAACAGGGGAATGCGCAAGATTTCTATATTTAATGCCCAGTGCGCGCCCGTTATGTCTAGCATTATCGTCTCCTTATTTCCTGTGGAGTATATATTCATAAAAGAGATAGGAAATTATAGCCAATAGTCCAAAAACTATTTGAAGATGCTTACTACCACTAAAAAGATGAAGTCCCCAAGTTAAAGTAACCAAAACTGCAGTTGAAAATCCAAAAACTGCCAATATCGGCTTTTTCTTTTCAAATTCTATCCGTTCTATTTCCAAAGTATAGCCGCAATGGGGGCATTTTTCTGCCTTTTCCCATATATAGCTTGAACAACCAGGGCATTCTTTCAGATAAATCCCAGGCGGAGGCACTAAATGCGCATAATAATCATAAGGAGATTTTGGCGCCATTATTTCCTCTCTTTTTGAAAAATTTTAACGAACAAAATGTTTGGCTAAAAATTACCACATCGGGATAATTTTGGCAACTGAATTGGTGGGCGAGGGGAGAGTCGAACTCCCATGCCTTGCGGCACACGATTTTGAGTCGTGCGTGTCTGCCATTCCACCACTCGCCCAAAAACGTTATTGATATTGCCACAAAATTGGCGTATAGTAAAGATATATCTACATTCTATGGCGCGAATTATTTCAATTGCCAATCAAAAAGGAGGAACCGGAAAAAGCACTACGGCTGTTAATTTAGGCGCTTATCTTGCGGCGCTGGGGAAATATGTTTTATTGGTTGATCTTGACCCGCAGGCTAATGCCACGGTTGGGCTTGGTGCCGATTGGCGAAAACTTGAAAAACACATTTACCATTGTTTAACTGACTTTGTCGGGCCGGAAGAAATTATCAAGAAAACCGGTCTTTTCGGTTATGATCTTTTGCCGGCGGCGCCCGCCTTGGCGGGTGCCGCGGTGGAATTAGTTAATCTTGAACGCCGTGAATGGCGTCTTTATAACATTTTAAGAAAAATCCGCACCAATTATGATTATATTATTATTGATTCGCCGCCGTCGCTGGGACTTTTGACTTTAAACGGGTTGGTTGCGGCCGAGGAAGTGATTATTCCGGTCCAGTGCGAGTATTACGCGCTTGAAGGATTGGGGCAGCTTCTTGAAACAATTGAATTAATACGTAATAATTTAGGGCGTGACCTGAAAGTCAAAGGGGCCCTTCTTACAATGTACGATCGTCGGCAAAAACTCTGCCGGGAAGTTGTTAAGGAAGTAAGAAGAAATTTTCCGGGCTATGTTTTTTCCGCCATTATTCCCCGCGCCGTTTCGCTTGCCGAAGCGCCCAGTTTTGGCAAAACCATCTTACAATTTGATCCGCATTCTTTAGGCGGCAGCGCTTATCGGGAACTGGCGCAGGAAATTATAAATTTAGATAAAAACCATGAAGTTATCAGGTTTAGGTAAGGGACTAGAATCGTTAATACCAAAGACAATGCCGGTAAAATCAGAAGCGGCGGTTTTGGGCGATGCTCCAAAAACTAAAGAGAGTATTTTTTTAATTGAAGTTGATAAAATCAAAGAGAATCCCCATCAGCCGCGCCGTGACTTTGATGAAATCGAACTCCAGTCCTTAGCTAGCTCTATCAGAGAACATGGGATTCTGCAGCCACTTATTATTTCAAAATTTGAAGACGAAAACCCCTCCGGCATCAAAGTTTTTTACGAACTTATAGCGGGCGAAAGACGGCTTAAGGCGGCTAATTTGGCTGGCTTTCAATTTGTGCCAGCCATTATCAAGCCAAAGGTTGAAGACAGAAATAAATTGGAGCTGGCCCTTATTGAAAACATTCAAAGAGCCGATTTAAACGCGATTGAAAAAGCCCGCGGCTACGACGAATTAATGAAAAAGTTCGGATTGTCTCAAAAAGAGACCGCTTTTAAAGTCGGGCAATCGCGGGAATCGGTGGCCAACACTCTGCGCCTTCTGGGGCTTTCGATTGAAATTCAAAAAGCGATTGAATCCGGAAAAATTTCCGAGGGCCATGGACGCGCCATACTGGCGATTGAAAATGATAACCAGCAGTTGGCCCTCATGAATGAAATTATTTCTAAAAATCTTTCGGTGCGGGCCGCTGAAAGCTTGGGTCGCCAGGTTAAAGGGGTCGTCAAAAAAATAAAAGAAAACGCGCTTGATCCGGAATCAAAAGCGTTGGAATCCCGCCTTGAAGAATTTTTAGGCACGCGCGTCAAACTGGCCAAATCCGGCAATCGCGGCCGCATTTTGATAGAATTTTATTCTCCCGAAGAATTAAACGCGATTTTAGATAAGATACTAAATACAAGATACTAAATACTAAGTTTTATAATTCACTTCTTCCACCCCTTTTATTTTCTTAAGCCCCAAGACAACACTTTGGAGCTTATTTTTGTCTTTCAAGTTCAAGGTGACATT
>LCEQ01000017.1 GCA_000994805.1 Candidatus Azambacteria bacterium GW2011_GWA2_42_9
TAATATGCGGAAAAACACTTTCAGCAATTTAGAAGAAATGCCAGTTTTTCAGCCTAAAATCTTTCAGGAAAAAGTGAAAATGATAAATGAGATTACAGAAATTTATAATAACAAACGAGCTTCTGATACCAGCGGAAAAGGATGGCATTTTGGAAACAGCAGTTTTCAGAATTCTTTTGAACATAAAAAATTAAAGAAAAAAATCGCGGTTCTTTGGCTGAAACGTAAGTTTTGGCGCGCCATAAACTCGGCGGTGAAAAATTCGGAATTATGAAAAAAATATTTGTAACAACAAGCTGGGACGATGGCGACGCGCTGGATAAACGCATTATTTCTCTTCTGGATAAATACGGCTTTAAGGGGACTTTTTATGTAGCGATAAATCAGGACAGTCGCCTTAGCGATGATGATATTAGAGAAATTTCAAAAAGACACGAGATTGGAGCCCATACCATAAATCATCCGCGCTTGGGTACTATAGACATTGGCGCTGCTACAGAAGAGATCAGAAATTCCAAAGCGATGTTGGAAAAAATTATCAATAAACAGATAGAAATGTTTGCTTATCCTTTCGGGGATTATAATGAAGAAATTAAGCGGATTGTCAGCTCCTGCGGTTTTCTCGGCGCGCGAACAACCAAGGATTGGTCTTGGGATTTGACGGAAGATACTTTTGAAATGCCAACTTCTTTGCATGTTTATCCATATCCTTTTAGGCCCGGCGCTTCAAGCGCAATGGCGTGGCTAAAACCGCTGTTTTATAATTTTCCTAAAATTATTAGCCGCCGACTGCGGCCGGCGGCAGTATTTTCCTGGCAGAATCTCGCTTTGGCGATGTTTGACCGCGCTTGCGCCGAAGGCGGCGTTTTTCATATCTTGGCGATGTTTGACCGCGCTTGCGCCGAAGGCGGCGTTTTTCATATCTGGGGGCATTCCTGGGAAATTGAGAAATATAAAATGTGGAAAGATTTTGAAAATTTATTAAAATATATTTCGCGCAATAAAGATTGCATTTATTTGACCAATGGCGATTTACTAAATAGGATAGAAAATAAATGATTTACCAAATAGAAAGATACTTATTGGAAAAAAGTATCGCAAAACACGCCCATTATCTGAAAGGAAGGATGTTGGACGTCGGAAGCAGCGGAAAAAGCAGATATTTAAATTTATTCAAAAATATAACCGATTACGTGTCTCTGGATTACGACTCGGAGTTTAAGCCGGATATCGTAAGCGATGCCCAATCCATGCCGATGATTCCCAATAGTTCTTTTGACAGCATCTTTTGCGGATTGGTTTTAGATGACCTTCCTCATCCGGAGAAAGCCATAAAAGAATTTAACAGAGTATTGAGAATTGACGGAAATCTGATGATAACCGTTCCTGCCTTAAATATTGGAGCTAAAGACCTTAACTACTGGAGATTCACTCCAAATGGATTAAGACTTCTTTTGGAAGAAAATAGATTTGAAGTCCTTGAATGCGAAAAAGTGGGTTTGGGAGTGTTCAGCGTCACTAACCAATTTTTCAACAGATTCATTAAAATCGGCTTGTCTCTTCATAAAAGAAAAATATTGAGAAGAATTTTTAATTCGCTTTTTTACGTATCGGGCAATTTATCAATTTTATTAGACAAAATATTTACCGGTAAAACAAATAATCATTTTTTCATAGATATAATAGTAATCGCAAAAAAATCCAACCGGGGATGAAAATCTTAATACTATCAGATTCTTTTGAAGATGGCGGCGGGGCGGCCAGCATGGCGCGCTCAATGGCGCGGGGTTTTAAACGCGCGCTTCACGACGTGTGCGTTATCGCTTCCGTTCAAGACAAAGCGCTTGCGGGGCAGAAAATGGTTGAAGGCGTCAAAGTATGGTCTGTTTATTCTAATTATGATCTTTTCTGGCGCGCTTATCGCAGCTTATACAATCCCCAGACCGTAAAATACATCGCTAAAATTATTGAAGAGGTAAAACCCGATGTTATTCACGCCAATCCTTTCTATTATGGAAAACTGGTGGAATTCATAAATCCCAACGACTTGTCTTGTCCCGAAAAGTTCAATTACAAAATCAGCGTTTGGCGGCAAATAAAAAGGGCGGGCAAGACCTATAATCCTTTGCGCAATATGTTTATACGGCGCTATCTTAAATATGTTGATAAAATAATTGCCGTTTCAAACGCTTTAAAAGAAACGCTCGTTCAAAACGGCATATCCAATGTTGTTGTCGTCCACAACGGCATTGACATTGAGCAGTGGCAATCGGATGGCGATAGCGTTGAGGATTTTAAAAATAAATGCGGCTTAACGGGAAAACGAATTATTTTTTTTGGCGGACGTTTAAGCTGGCTGAAAGGGGGGCGGGAAATTTGCTTGGCGATAAAAAATGTTATTGAGACAATGCCCAACGCGGTTCTTTTACTCGCTTCAAAAACAGACGGAGAAGTAAAAGAAATTTTAGATTTTGCCGCCGGCTTAGGGATTGATAAAAATATTATTGCCGCCGGATGGCTTTCGGGCAATGAGCTTAAAGCCGCCTATAACGCCGCCGATATAGTGGCGGTGCCGTCAATTTGTTTTGATTCTTTCCCGACCATAAATCTGGAAGCAATGGCTTGCCGGAAGCCGGTTATCGCGACTTGTTTCGGCGGAAGCAGGGAAGCGGTTTTAGACGGCGAAACCGGCTACATCGTAAATCCGTTTAATATTGAGACGATGGCGGAAAAAATAATTGATTTGCTCAAAAATACTGACAAAGCAAGGATGTTTGGAGAGACGGGATATCAAAAGGCCAGAGAAAAATTCGGTTTAGACATGATGATAGAAGACTATTTATCATGGTATAAGTAAAGTTGATATTTTATTTTGGTTCTGATAAAGTTTTATTAAATCTATAGTCAGTTCTTTTTTAAAAAGGAGATTAAAAGATGAGTGTCTCCAAGGTTGAACCCAAACACGACTTTGCGGCAAAACTTCGGCAACCCTCTCTTTTGCCCGATGTTTTGAAATATGTAGAATGGCAAAAGGCGGTGCGCAAGGCGCGCGCCGAGGGCGTGGCTTTATCTGAAGTGCCGGATTGGCTCGGCCCGTTTTCAATTAACCTTGACTTGACCACGGCCTGCAACTACCGATGCGACCACTGCATAGATTTTGATATTCTCAATAGTCCCATTAGGTACGCCCACGAAAAACTCATGAGTTCCCTGACAAACATGATCGCGCGGGGCTTGCGCTCCGTAATATTTATCGGCGGAGGAGAACCGACACTTTATCCGAAATTCGGAGAAATGATAAGCTTTCTCAAAGAAAGAAACATTCAAGTGGCAATTGTGAGTAATGGTTCTCGCAATAATGTTATTTACGATAACGCGGAGTTTTTTACCGAAAAGGACTGGGTGCGGCTGTCGCTTGACGCGGGAACAACCGATACTTTCGTCCGCATGCATAAACCCGTAAAAGCCATTACTCTTGAGGAGATCTGCTCTTGGGTTCCGCGCATTCGCGATAAAAATCCCCGTCTTCAGGTAGGATTTTCTTTTATTATCGTATGGGAATCGGCGGAAGCCGCGCACAAGGATGGCAAGGTAAGCATAGTGCCCAATATCGGTGAAATAGTGGAAGCGACAAAACTCGCGCGCGAACACCGTTTTAACTACATATCATTTAAGCCGTTTCTCACTCGCTACCCGAGCGGCGCCGAAGTGATGGATCCGTCGGTAATTTCAGATTTTAAGCAAACGATTAACAGGATCCGGCTCGCTTTAGATGAAGCGAAGGCATACGAAACTAATGATTTCAGAATCGTAGAAAGCACGAATTTAAGGGTTCTTGAAACAAATTCATGGCAAGAACTTACTCGCCAGCCGAAAACTTGCCATATGCAGGCCTTTCACCAGGTGCTATCTCCTATTGGGCTGTATAATTGCCCCGCGTGGCGTGGCGTAGAAAAAGGCAGAATATATGACAAAAAAGCTTATAGCGATCTCGATGAAACCAAAGAAACACAAAAACAAGTCGCGGACATTCTTACCCGATTTGATTCCAGCCAGGAATGCGCGCATATAACGTGTTTATATAATTCCGCCAATTGGTGGCTGGAAAAAGCAGTTAAGGGCGATCTGACACCGGAAGAACTTGAAGTTTTGGAAGAAAAATTTGATTATTATTTTTAAGCCGACATGCCCGCTGTAAATCGCGGGCTTTATATTTATGACAAAAGACGACAAAATAAACGCATTAATCATCGGCGGCAGTTCCGGCCTTGGATTGGAATTGGGTTTGTTTCTTGCCGAATATTGCAACGTTTTTGTCACAGGAAGAAAAGACCCTCAAAAAAAACAGCTTCACTTCATACCTTTGGAAATAAAAAAATCACATCTTTTGTCCAGTGATTTGGATAGGGTATTGACGCGCGTTGGCGCGGTTGAACTCTTAATCTACGCGGCGGGTTTCCATCAGGACGGCGCCATCAGCGATCTTGAAGATAGTGACATTATTGCCATGATTAACGTTAAATTAACAGCGCCGGCCATGCTGTTGCAAAAAATTCTGCGAAAGCAAAAGAAACTTTCTGGTTTTATTGCCATTACGTCCACGTCGCAGTTGACGCCGCGATTACGCGAGCCGGTGTACGCGGCGGCAAGCGCCGGACTCGGAATGCTGGCGCGCTCCGTGTCTCTTGATAAAAGAGTCGTCAAGACATTAGTTGCGGCTCCGGCCGGAATGAAAACGAATTTTTGGAAAGGAAAGACAAGAAAGGGCGTTTTACTTGAACCGCGATGGGTTGCCGAACGGATAATTGATTTGTACAAAATGAAATTTGCCTATAAGCAAGTTCTCATCTTGAGAGAACCGCCTCGCATAAAAACGGCGGTCGTGGTAGATTAAAACTTATGAAAACGATTTTTATCACCGCTTTTCACGCTTTTATCTCCAAGAACATTTTTAATACGGACGTTCTTAAGATTTTAAAGCAAAGAAAGGATTTAAAAATTATTCTTTTGGTTCCGAAAATCTTAAAAGATTTTTTTGAGAATAATTACCGTTCCGATAACGTCATAATTGAGGGCATTGACCTGGCCCCGTTCCAAAATTCCCGTTCAAACAATTTTTTTTCAAAAATGTCTTTCTTTTTTATCTATAACCATTGGATAAAAAGAAAACGGTGGGATTATGCCGCGCAAAATCCCGGTATTTTTAATTATTTAAAATACCACATCTTAATTACTGCAACCTTTCTTCTTTCGGGCTATAAAACCATAAACCGAATCTTCCGGTTTTTTAGCCGGCATTTTTCTCCTGACAATTTTTATGAATTTTATTTCGAAAAATACAAACCGGATTTGGTTTTCACGCCCGATGTTTATGACGATTTTGACCAGGCGCTGATTAAAGAAGCAAAAATAAGGAAGATTTCTGTCGTCGGGATGGTCCGTTCCTGGGACAACAACATCAGCAAGGGGCTGATGAAATGCCTGCCCGATAGGTTGATCGTCAATAATGAAGTGATAAAAAAAGAGGCGATAAAACTTCATGATTATCCCGAAAAAAACATTTTTATCGGCGGCCTGCCGCAGTTTGACGATTATCTTAAAGCGCCTTTTAAAAGCCGGGAGGAATTTTTCAAAACAGTGGGCGGGGATCCCGATAAAAAGACAATTTTGTTTTCACCGGGGTGGCGGGAAATGTCTGAAACTAACGCCGATATCTGCCAATCCTTCAGGACCGCGAAAAAAAACGGCGTTTTGCCGGAAAACGTTCAGTTTTTTGTCAGACACCATCCCACCAGGCCCGATGTCGCGCTGGATGAGAAATTTAAAAATGATCCAGATTTCATTATTGAGACGCCCGGCGCGATGAGAGGCAGCGGAAAATTTCTTGAATTTTCAATGCAAGACAATATTCATTTGATTGACACCGTGTATTATTCTGATGTTGTTGTTTGGATCGTAACTTCAATCGGCTTGGATTCTTTGGTGTTTGACAAACCGCAAATCGCTGTTGATTTTGACGGCCCCAAAAAGAAGTCCTACTGGGAGAGCATTAAACGTTTTAACGATGAAGACCATATGCGGTCGTTTTTTAAAACCGGCGGCATAAAAAAAGCCGGCGATATCGACGAACTTATTTTTTTGATTAGTCAATATCTAAAAAATCCGCAATTAGATAAAGATGGTAGAAAAAAAGCTGCCCTGCAGCAGCTTTGGAAAGTAGATGGCCGGTCCGGGGAAAGAATAGCGAATTTTATATTGTCATTCCTTTTTTAATCTGGCGAAATTTTGCCTCCATTTTGGCCCAGTCCGATGGGATATTAATGTCTTCGTCGTAAAAATCGCTCATAATAAAAGGTTCTTGTTTTGAGCCGCCGAAATAACAAGCGGTTTTTTCATATAAAATTTTGGGTTTCATGACAAAAACCAAATCGTTTTTGACGTAATATTTGGGTAGAAGCTGACGGCGCGCCGGAGCATATTTTACGTTTTGGTTTATAGCATTAAGCAGCTTATAACTATTACCATTTTTTACAGGTCGGACAATCCAATGAGGATGGTGATGGGCAGCTGATAATTCCGAAAGAGGCACGACTACATCAGGGTCTTTTTTCAAAAACAGTTCTATTGCTTCGCCAACCTGTTTAACGCTTCTTAAGGGATTGGGCGGCATTAACAAAACTATGGCGTCGGTTTTGTAATTCTCATTTTTTTGAAGCCATTCTATCGTGTGTTTTAAAACCGGTTCCATTTGCGTTGTGCTTTGAGCCAAGTTTTTTGGGCGCAAAAAAGGCACTTCGGCGCCGTATTTCTTTGCCACTTTGGCTATTTCGGGATCATCGGTAGTGACGATCACCCGGTCTATACGGGGGCTTTTAAGAGCCGTTTCAATTGCCCAAGCAATCAAGGGCTTGCCGCAGAAGTTTCTTATATTTTTTTTGGGGACGCCCTTTGAACCGCCCCGGGCGGGTATTATTGCTATAATGTTCATATATTTTTAATATTATACGTTAATTTTTAAAAAAATCAACTCTATAATAATAAAACCCCGATATGGATATCGAGGTTTCTAATAAATTTATCTAAATCACATTTCCAAAATTTCAAAAATTCTTCCGGTATCAACATACTCTCTAGCTTGAAGAAATTCTTCCATTGTCATGTCGCTGAAGTTGAGTGGTTCTCCGGTTCCGGGATTGTGAAGTAGCTTGGTCGCGTCATCGAGTTCCAAAACGTATTGATGGAAGTTGTCGTCGCAAATCGGCTCGCGAGTTAGAGGATTAAAATTAATTCCGAAAACTTCATGAAGCATTCGCGTTACTTTCGGATGATGAAGCATTTCGGTTCCCGGGTACCAAGTGGCGGTAAACATTCTTTGGTTTACCGAGTCGGGTAATTTGCCGCAAGAGGTGTAAAAATTTTCCTGTTCTTTAATGAAAGCAACGCTCGTTTTCAAATCTTCAAGCGTTTCGGTAGGATAAGCCATAATCCAAGTTAGGTTGGCGTGAATTCCGGCGTATTCGCAATTTCTCATACCTACATCCATCGTTCGAGGGAATTGGTAAAGTTGGCCATTAACTCGTTTTTCCACAAGACCGTTTTTCAAAATAAATCCGCCTTTCTGCATTGCCTTTAATACGCTTGGAGAGGCGCTCTCGGCTCCAAAGCCAATGTAGATACAGCCGGCTTCGGCCATTAAATCAATGCGCTTTGGGTTCTCAAAAATGTATTCGCCGGGACTGCCGGATTTTGGCCGCAGGCCGGCGGATTCATCAAGTCGCGTGTGTGTGCCCCAGCGGATATTGAACGGTTTGAGCAAAGGAACAAGATCAACGATTCTCTGGTAATCAACACCGAAGTTGTCATCAGGCATGCCGATAAAATCAACACCGTATTTTTCAATATGCAACTTAAATTCCTCGGCAAGGTTTTGAGCCGAACGCATTCCGTAGTTGCGCTCGCCTTGCGCTCCGCGATAGCAGAAAGCGCAGGCGTAAGGACAGCCGCGGGAAGAAACAAAATTAGTGCTTCGTTGCATCGTAAATGACGTTGCCGAACTGTTATTAGCTGAAGTTCCCCAAATGGCATTACCAAGATAGTATTTAAGCATTTCATATCCAAAAACATCGGTTTTAATAAGATCTAAATCGGCAAAGGGGATGGTATTAAGATTTCTCGGCCGGTCGCCTTCATAAAGAAAACTGTGGCGGCCGTTCAAATAGCCAAGATAATATGGCTCGAGTCGTCCGGAATCTAAAGCGTTTTTAATTCCCCGCTCTTTAATAACCTTGGCGTCATAGGCGATTTTAATCATCACATCGTCACCTTCGGATCGGGCGACTCCGTCAAGTTCGGGGATGTAATTAAAAAGTCCCGTTTTAAGTTCGGTTGCCAGACCATTGCCGGAAACAAGAAAAGTGTCTGGTGCAAGTCGTCTTATCATTTTGGCGACTTTTTCTTGCCAGCCCAAAGTGGTAATTTTTCCGGAAAAACCAACCAAATCGGGTTCTCCATAAACTTCAATATTTTTTTTAATTAATTCAAACGCTTCCTGATCGGTAAGATGACGGCCGTTTTGGAGGCCGCGCTTTTGCGCCAATTCATCTTTTATTCGGTAACCATTAAGGTCAATAATCGTGGTGTCGACACCATAATTATCGCGGAGATTGGTTCCAAGAAGCAGAGGCCCTTGCGGCGTATTATTGGGAACCGCTGTTTCGCGAAGCGGCATATTGATTAAAAAAACTTTAAGGCCTTTTAAATCGGCCGGTTTAATATCTTTAAAATTTTGACAAGATTTAAATTTTATGTTAGATATTTAATAATAATTTTTTGGTCTTTTAAAACTAATAATAGGAGGAATGAAAAATGAAAAAAATCGGATTTATTGGTTTGGGGATTATGGGTTCTCGAATGGCAAAGCGGCTGATTAATGCCGGTTACGAACTTACGGTTTACAATCGCACGGTAGAAAAAACTTATGCGTTAATTAACCTTGGTGCCCAACTCGCCACCAATCCGCGGCATCTTGCCGAGCGTTCCGACGTGATTATAACAATGGTAAGCAATGATGATGCTTTGCGGGAAGTCACAGAAGGTGAATCCGGCGCATTTGCCGGTGACGCCCGGCCCGACGCGACTTTTATTGACTGCGGTACGATTTCGGTTAAGACAACCAAGTATTTGGCTCGGCAAGCCGAAGATTGGGGATTTAATTGGTTAGACGCGCCGGTGCTTGGCGGTCCTGCGGCGGCCGAAGCTGGCGAACTGCCTTTTGTTGTCGGCGGGCCCCAAAATGTTTTGAAGCTGAATATGGATATTCTCAATACTCTTGGTAAAAGAATTATCTGGATGGGCAAAAATGGCATGGGCCAAGCCGCTAAAATTGTTCACAACTTGGCTTGCGGCATATCGCTTGCGGCGTTTAGTGAAGCAATAGCTCTTGGCGAGGAATTCGATTTAACCAGAAAACAGGTATTAGAAACTCTTTTAAGCGGAGGAGTGACAAGTCCTCTTCTGAAAGCTAAAGCTCCAAAATTTGAGCAAGGTGATTTTGAGCCGGCTTTCGCGCTGGCAATGATGGGAAAAGATTTAACGCTGGCGCAAGAAGCCGCCGAAAGGTTTTTGTTAAGTCTTCCCGTTCTTTCAGCGGTAAAAAAACTTTATGATTTGGCTAAAGCGCGGGGTTTAGGCGCGCAAGATTCATCCGCTATCATCAAACTGTATGAAGAAGGAGGCAATTTATGAGAATCAATATTATTCCCCGGTCGGAATTTGTTCGCGTCCGGCAAGCCCCGCAAGGATATTTTGCGGGGCAAGCGTCGGGAGATGAACTCAAAAAACTTACCTTGATTGCCGATATGTGCCGCTTAAATACGCTTTCGGCGGTGAAGCGCGCCGGTTCCGGCCATCTCGGCTCAAGCTTCAGCGCCATGGACATTGTGGTATGGCTTTATTACCGCGAGATGAACACCGTTGAATTTGGTTTTAAACATCCTGACCGCGATATTTATTTCTCATCCAAAGGACATGACGTGCCGGGGCTCTACTCGGTGTTTTTTTCTCTAGGTGTAATATCTGAAGAACTTTTTTTGAAACTGCGGCGGCTTGGCGGTCTCCATGGCCATCCCGATGTCAGCAATCCCGGGATTGAAGCCAATTCCGGATCGCTTGGAATGGGAATTTCCAAAGGCCGGGGAATGGCGTGGTCTAAGAATTATTGGAGGTTGGGCGGACGAGTTTTCGTTATGACCGGAGACGGCGAATTTCAGGAAGGCCAGAATTACGAGGCATTGCGGGGAGCGGCTCATCTCGGCCAAGATCGGCTGATTGTGATAATGGACCATAATAAAGTCCAAAGTGACAAACTGGTAAAGGACGTTGGCGACCTTGGCAATCTTGAAGAAAAATTTTTGTCATTCGGCTGGCAGGTGGAACGCTGTGACGGCAATGATTTCCGGGCTCTTAAAACGGTTTTTAAAAAGATTAATTTAATTTCGGGCAAGCCCACAATCATTATTACCGACACTGTTAAGGGCCGTGGAGTTTCTTTTATGGAACACCCTCGCGTGCTGAGGGAAAAGGGCCTATATAAGTGGCATGCCGGAGCGCCGGACGATGCTTCTTACGCGGCGGCATCTAAAGAATTGCTTGAAAAAATTAATATTCAGCTTGCTGAATTGTGGCTTAACCCGATTATAACCAAAGTAATATGCGATGAAAAAAAGCCGTCGGCGCTGCCGCCGCATTCTGAAGAATACGTTGTCAAAGCTTATGGGCAAGCGCTTGCGGAGTTGGGCTCAATTTATAATAATTTTATTGTGCTTGATGCCGATCTCGCGGCGGACTGCCATTTGCGTGACTTTGAAAATAGATTCCCAAAAAGATTTATTGAAGCCGGAATTGCCGAGCAGGACATGGTGTCAATGGCCGGCGGATTGGCGCGTCAGGGGATATTTCCGATAATCAATTCTTTCGGCTCGTTTCTGGCGTCGCGGGCCAATGAGCAGATTTATACGAATGCTTGCGAAGGGTCAAAAATTATTTGTGTCTGCCACTATGCCGGGCTGATTCCCGCTGGGCCGGGAAGATCGCACCAATCCCTTCGGGATATTTCACTATTTGGAGCTATTCCTAATATGACCATAATCCAGCCGTGCAATGCCTTAGAAACTAGATTAGCGCTTCATTATTGCATTAGCCAAGCGACGCAAAACTGTATGCTGCGGCTTAACATCGGCCCTTCTCCGAGGATAATTCAATTGCCGCAAGAATATATTTTTACAAAGGGCAGGGGCGCTGTTTTAACCACGGGAGACGATGCGATTATTTTCGCGTACGGGCCGGTGATGCTTCATGAAGCATCAATAGCTTCTGAAATATTGGCGAAAAAAGAATTTGGATTAAAGGTGGTTAACATGCCGTGGTTGAATTTAGTGGATGTTGAATGGTTAAGAGAGATTTTGGGCGCGGCTGCAAAAATATTCGTACTGGAAGACCATAGTACAATCGGCGGCTTAGGTGATTTTCTTCTTAATCAGCTTGTTTCTCATGGATTGCTGTCAGGGAAAACATTCCAAAAGTTTGGAGTTGTTGGCTTGCCGGAATGCGGGCGACCGGACGAAGTGCTTAAATTCCACGGCCTTGACGGCGCGACGCTTGCGGAAAGAATCACAAACAATATTTAGCTTAATAAATTCTTATGCCAAGACTTCGGTCAAGGCATTTTTTTATTGACGATAATTGTATTTTGTGTTAACGTTTAGAAGTTTTATGTCGTTGCTTAACAATCTAAGGAGGTTGCGCATGAAAAACATATATGAATTAGCGAAACAAATTAAAGTCGTAGTTTTTGATTTTGATGGCGTTTTTACGGACAACAGCGTGCTTGAAGGCGCGCCTTATAAAGGTAAAATTCGTAGCCACTATGACGGGCAGGGAGTTTCTTTGTTAAGAGCATTGGGTATAGAAGTAGCTGTGATAACAAATGAAACGGGTATCCACGCCGAGCCCGTGGTAGGCCTTGTTGAAAAATGGAACAATCTGCCTTCGGCCAAAAAACCATTGGAAGATGGCGGTTGGGCCAGAGTTGAGCTTTTTCTTGGTATGGGGGGTCCAAGAAAGGTTGAAGCTGCTGAACAATTTCTTGCAAGTATTGACGCTTCTTTTGAAGAATGCGCGGCAATGGGGGATGATCTTGTTGATGTGCCATTGCTTCGCAAAGTCGCTTTTCCGGTTGCGCCCGCCCAAGCCGAAAAGGTAGTGAAAGAAATAGCGTTGTTTGTTACGGAAAGGCCGGGCGGCGCAGGTGCCGTACGCGATTTTGTAAATTTTATTCTTAGAGCTCGCGGAATTGATCCCACAACTCTTCCATTCAATTAAACAGAAGGAGGCGAAATGAATTCCAAAGCGTATAAAATGTTTTCCGTGGAAGGTAAAGTAATTATTATCACCGGCGGCGCCGGATTTCTGGGGATGCAATACGCAAAAGCATTGTTCGATGCAGGCGCCAAAGTGGTTTTGTGGGACAAATCTGAACCGAATTTTTCTGGAAAAAATAATTTTTACAATGTAATTGATATTACTGATGAAAACGCCGTTCAGAAAGCAACACAAATCGTTGCAAGCAACTTCGGAAAAATTGATGTTCTAATAAATAATGCCGCGATGAATCCGGCGGTCGGAAGCAATGAAGCCAAACAAATGTTCACGCCTTATGACAAATATTCACTTGACTCTTGGGAAAAGGAATTAAAAGTTAACCTGACAGGTATGTTAATCTGTATCCAGGCAGTCGCGCCGATTATGAAAAAACAGCGCTCTGGCATTATCGTAAATATCGCGTCGGAATTTGCTAATTTTGCCGCGGATAATCGCATTTACTTAGAAAAAGAAAGCGAAGAAGAAAAATGTAAATCAATCGGCTATATCGTCGCTAAGCACGGAGTAATAGGTTTAACCCGTACTTTTGCTGGCGATTTAGGCAAATATGGCATTCGCGTCAATGCTTTTTCTCCCGGCGGTATGCCAAGGCCAGAAATACCGGAAGAATTTCGGAAAAAATATTCCGACTTAAATATGCTCGGCCGAATGGCGGAAGTTGGCGAATACAACGGAGCCATTTTGTTCCTTTGTTCCGAGGCTTCGTCTTTTATGACCGGCGAACAGATTGTTATGAACGCTGGCAGAAACGCTTGGCGATAAACCCGACTTCTCGGGTTTATTTTTTTTGGTAAAATCTTATTTTTTATAGGTAAAACTTTTCTTGACTTTATTGTGTTATAAATGTATTAATATTATTATCCGTAAATTATGAATAATAAAACTAAGGCGGTTAAAATAGGCGATAAATGGGTTGGCGAAGGCCACCCGTGTTTTATTGTTGCCGAAATCGGGCTTAATCATAATAGCGATTTAGATGTCGCCAAAAAATTGATTGATTCGGCCGCCGAAGCCGGTGTTGACGCGGTAAAATTCCAAAAAAGAACTCCGGAAAAATGCGTTCCTCGCGATCAATGGGATATCGAGCGGGATACTCCATGGGGCCGCATGACTTATATAAATTATCGGCATAAAATGGAATTTGATAAAGACGCTTATGCGGAAATTGATTCTTATTGCAAATCAAAAGGCATTATTTGGTTTGCTTCCTGCTGGGACGAAAACAGCGTTGATTTTATAGACCAATTCAATCCGCCTTGTTATAAAGTTCCATCCGCCAGCCTTACCGATAAAGAACTTTTGGCGCATATGCGTGCCAAAAGTAAACCCATTATTCTTTCAACAGGCATGAGCACAATGGAGCAAGTTAATAAGGCAGTGGAGGTTTTGGGTCCGGATAATTTAATAATTTTACATTGCGTTTCAACTTATCCGGCAAAATCAGAAGAATTAAACTTAAACGCGATTCAAACTTTGAAACAGCAATTTCCACGTATTCCCATCGGGTATAGTGGGCATGAAGTTGCTTTATCGCCAAGTATAATGGCCGCGGTTTTGGGGGCGCATGTTATTGAACGGCATATAACATTGGACCGTACTATGTGGGGGACGGATCAAGCTGCGAGCGTGGAGCCCAAAGGCGTTCAGTTGCTTGTTCGCGACATTCGCACTTGGGAAGCGGCGAGGGGCGATGGCGTAAAATGTGTCTGGGATTCTGAAATTCCAATAATGAAAAAACTCCGCAGAAAAACAGATTTTTAATATTGTCTAAATTCATGATATGGCACCCAATCTTTTAAGAACCGATCGGAAATTAAGTTATAAAATTTACTTGACACTAATAAAAATTTAGTTTATCATATTCACTATTATTTAGGGGTAGTTTTTTGACAATATTTTGGGTCAAGGAGGGCGATAATGGGACGATACTATTTATGGCCTGGGATGTCTGAGCTTTCTGAAGAAGATAGAAAAAAATTTGAATCATGTGCGGCATGTAATGGAACCGGGTATTTACAACAAGGATGTGCTTTATTCGCGCATACAGATCCGATAGAAGTTTGTTCAAAATGTGATGGCAGTGGAAGAATTCCAGTTACTATAGTTCTTGATAAATAACTGACAAGAGGAGGGCGCGAGAATGGTGAGCAAACGGTTCGGTTTTGTCTTTGGTGATATTGGCGGTACAAAAATGGCAGTTCCTTTGCGTGATTATTTAACAAATTTAGGACACGAAGTGAAGTTTGCTGTTGATGGCAATGGCAAAGGTGCTGATGTTTTGAAAGAAGCAAAAATCAATTTTGAAGTGTTTTTTGGCCTTTCTCAAGTAGATTTTACTCGGTTTATCAAAGATGTCGATTTAATGTTTATCGGCACTTGCGCGACAGCCTTAGAACTGGAAATTGAATTTGCCAATAATCTTTTACGCTATCCTTATGGGGAAATGGAATATGATCATATTCCGGTAGTACTTGGCGCAGATGGCCTGTTTAATCACGGGCTTAAGAAATGGCAGGCAGTTATGGCCGATTATTGGCTTGCCATAACCGAGGGCCACGCCCAGACGATTCGGGCTTTGCGGCCGGATTTTTCGCCGGACAAAGTAATTTTTGCCGGTCAGCCGGCGTTTGATGTAGCAATGGATTTAATTCCTCGAAAAGAAGAAATTAGATCTCAGAGACGAATTGAATTGGAAATGCAAAACAAAAAAGCAATTCTTTGGTGGTCAACCGGACTCGGTGAAATCATTAAAGAAGATGTTGAAATGGTAAAAGCCGTGATTTCGGCTTTGCCGCAAAACGCTGTTTTTATGCCGAGATTTCATCCAAAACTTGAAGACACCGTCAGAAAAGGATATATCAACGAAATTAGAACTGAAATTGTTGAACATTGCAGAGCAAATAAAGTTCAGTTGGTTTTTGACGATGTTACCAGAAAAATTCCTTCGGAAGAATTGTGTCTGGCAGTCGATGGTATCTTTTCCGTTACCTGCACCGAAGATGTCAAAAATACAATGATGGGTGGTCCGCTCGTAGTCCATCTTATGGGGCCGGTCGTGAGAGAATTTTATGAAGAAGAGTGGGGTTTGAAACCTCCATATTATTTTCCGGATGTTTTGGGCAAAGAATCTCTATTGGTTATTCATCCTAATGATATTGCCAATACGCTTTCTCTGGCTCTGCGGCCGGAAACTCTAAAGCTTCTTAGAAAAGATTGGCAGCCGCCAAAAGAAAAGGCAACCGTAAAAGTTGCTGAAACATTGCTAGCGCTCGTGCGCTAGTATTTTTTTGTTAACGCCGGAATATACTATTCTCAAAACCGAGGCGGGCGATAAGATAATTAAACAAAACGCGCATTGTCTGGAGAGAATAAACAGCGGATCTCGAAATGCTTATGGAAGTGTGTTCCCCGGAATAATCGCAGCGGATGGGAATTTCTCCAACCGAAAGATTGTGGAACCCGGCTAAGGCAATAATTTCAAAGCTGAAAAGGTGGTCGTTGGAAGTTTTTGCTAAGTCAACGGTTTGGATAAGATTTTTGGTATACACGCGAAAACCGGTGTGGAATTCGGTAAGCGGAAGGCGAAGAACCAAGCGATCAATGAAACTTAAACCGATATTTGCCAGAAACCGCGGAAGAGACATTTTGTCTTCAAGCGCTTGTTTCCAGTTGGTGAATCGGGAGCCGAGAAGAAAATCATAGTTTCCTTTTTTGATTTTTTCGAGCGCCGCGGGGATAAAAGACGGGCTGTACTGCCCATCGCCGTGGATTTCAACCATATAATCAGCTCCTCTTCTAATCGCTTCTTCCAAACCGAATTTTACATTGCCGCCATAGCCTCGGTGCGGATGGGTAAGGCAGATGATGCCAAGATTTTTAGCCACCTCCATCGTGTTATCTCGGGAAGCGTCGTCAACAAGAATAATCTCGTCAAATAATTCTTTGGGAATTCTTTGCCAGGTATTTTCAAGCATGGGGGCGCAATTGTAAGTTAAGATGATGCCTATTGTCTTCATGTTGTCATTTTATCATACGATTTATTAAATTTCCAGATTATAATATTTATAAAAGTCACAATTACATAATATATGAGTTGCGCCAAAACCAGTCCCAAAATCCCGCCCCAAGTTCCTAAAATCACATAAAGCGATATTTTAACCACAGTGGCCGAAACGCTGCCCGCCAAAATAGATTTTGTTAATTTTTGGGCGGTGAAGGCCGTTCCCATATAGCCCAATGGCGCGGCAAAGATGAAGCCGATGGCCAGCAGTCGAGAATAAAAAACGGACTCCAAATATTTGGGGAAAATATATTTGAAAATAAAAGGCGCTGTGATAACGTAGCCAATGGCCAGAACGGCGCCCAAAATCATTGCCTGAAAGATTCTTTTATAAAAAACCTTGTTTATATCGTCCAGTGTTTTTTTGGCCAGTTTTGGCATTCCGAGATTGATAATATCTTTTATAAACGGCGCGGCCCTGTCGGGAATCGCTCGCGCCAAAGCATAGGTTGCAAGCTGAGCCGGGCCCCAAAAATAGGCCAAAATGACGCTGTCTATCTGCGTCACGATTGGCCCCATAAAACTGATAAAAGTAAGATGGCGGCCGTATTTGAGCATTTCTTTTGAAGGGGCGACCGATAAATTAAAAAGCTTTACGGTTTTATAATAAAAAAGCAGGTTGGCGATAAAGGTTGTCAACGCATATATGGTTATTAGTGACGCAATTTCTTTGGTTAGAAGAAGAGCTATAAACATTCCGACAGCGTAAATTACCGTGGCAAGCGTTCCGAAAATATTGTTAAGTTTAAATTCTTTTTTGCCCGCGAGATAAGCGCCGTAAGTGTTGAGGGCTTGGGTTGCCGGGGAAAAAATGCCCAGAACAAAAAACGACGCGGCAAAAATGAAATTATCCTGCCAAAAATAATAACCGGCCAGCGTCCACAGGGCCAGCATCATCATAAAATTCCATTTAAGTTGGTATTTTACCGAAGCGCGAAGCGCGCCTTCATTTCCGGCCGCCGTTGCCTGGACAACGGCGTTA
Source organism: Candidatus Azambacteria bacterium GW2011_GWA2_42_9 (assembly GCA_000994805.1). Taxonomy (GTDB): domain Bacteria; phylum Patescibacteriota; class Minisyncoccia; order UBA10092; family UBA10092; genus GWA1-42-19. Next base: position 17,481 of record LCEQ01000017.1, read on the forward strand.
TTCATTCCGGTCAGCGTGAAGATGTTAAAAATTCCGGCAAGCGATAAAATATACCGGTAATTGCCGTAAATTTCTTTCGGTAGAAGATTGGCGAAAGCGACAGTTAAAAGCAGAGCGATAATCGTGTTGGCGCCCTGGCCCAGAGTGGTCCAAAAACCTCCGGAAGCGAAATATCCCAAATCCAGGCCTAAAAGTTCGGTGCCGCGTCTCAATAATTGATAATAATAGTTTTTTAAATTTGACATTTATTATAACCCGCATATAAAATATACAGATATTTTCGTATTTTAACAATTCTATAACGCCAACGGGGGGCGAAAGATATGAGAGTAATCGTTACCGGCGGAGCGGGATTTATCGGTTCGCATTTAGTTGACGCTCTTATAGAACGCGGCGACGAAGTTTTGGTTATTGATAATCTTTCAACCGGCAAGCGGGAAAACATTAATCCGCGGGCGCGCTTTTTTAAGCGTGATATCTGCCGTTTTTGGAGCATGCGCTCGCTATTTGAAAGCGTTGACTATGTTTTTCATCTTGCCGCTTTAGCGAGAGTCTTAATTTCGCGCGAAAACCCGTACGAAACCCACAAAGTTAACGTTGATGGGACGGTTAATGTGCTCTGGGCTTCGGTTTGTGCGGAAGTAAAGAAAGTCATTTATTCCAGTTCTTCTTCGGTTTATGGGCCGCAGGCAACTCTTCCACTTAAGGAAGAGATGATTCCGGCGCCAATAAGCCCTTATGGCGATCAGAAATTATATGACGAACGTTGTTGTCGAGCTTTTACTGAAGCCTACGGACTTCGGGTAACTTGCCTGCGCTATTTTAACGTCTACGGACGGCGCCAATCGGACGACAGCCAATATTCTTCGGTCATCGGTAAATTTTTGAAAAATAACCAAGGGAGGAAACTCTCTGTTATCTACGATGGAAACCAAAGCCGGGATTTCACTCATGTAAGCGATGTAGTTATCGCCAATATTCTGGCAATGGAATCGCCGCGGACCGGATTGGGAGAAGCAATTAATATCGGCGCAGGCAATGGTGTTAGCATTAATCAACTTGCCCAAATGATCGGCGGATTGTACACCCACGAAGGTCCGCGCCCTGGCGATATCAAACATTCTCTCGCCGATATTTCCAAAGCAAAAGAACTGCTCGACTGGAAACCAAGGATTTCTCTTAACGAAGGAATCACCCAACTTAAAAAGCTATACGGAATCGTATAGCTTATTTATTTTCCGGCGCCTGACAAAAGTATTTTTATTGTTTTTAAAATAATTGACAGGTCCAAAAAAACCGAGCGGTTTTTTACGTAATAGAGATCATATTGGAGTTTTTCCAAAGTTTCTTTAATGGTCGGTCCGGCGTTCGGATTATTAAGCTGGGCCCAGCCGGCAATGCCCGGTTTTACCAAATGCCGCATTTCATAAAATGGGATTTCAGCCGAAAGCCGCGCCACAAATTCCGGTTTTTCCGGCCTCGGGCCGATAAAAGACATTTCGTTTTTCAATATATTCCAAACCTGAGGCAATTCGTCCCAGTGGCTTTTTCGCAGGAACTTGCCGAAAGAAGTTATTAATTCTTTAGGCGGCTTTTGCATTATATTGTCCGTGTTTTTGGCAACAGGAAGCGACCTGAATTTTAATAAAGTGAAAATTCTTCCATTTTTTCCCATTCGCTGCTGGCGGTAAAAAATCGGCCCCGGATCAAAAATCTTAATTCCGATTGCCGCAATCGGAAAGATAGCGACGGTGATAATCGCGAAAATTATTCCCAAAGCCGCGTCAAATATTCTCTTGCCGGTTTCATAGAATCCTTTTTTAATTTCCGCCAAATTTTCCAAAAACCAGATTTCCCGAATTATAGAAACCGGAACACGGCTCGTCACATTTTCGTAAAATTTGTCCAAGTCGCTGATAGTGACACCTTTTTTAAAATAATTAAAAAGCAACCCTGCTAATTTTTGGGAATGATCAAATTTTTCGGCCGACACTATAAGGGAAAATTTTTTGCTTTGCCAAAGACTCTCAAGTTCGGCAAAATTGTCCGGCGCTAAAATATCGTCCACCCGATATCCGAGCTGGGGATTGGCAGATAAAAATTCTTTAAGTTCCATCGTTTCACTGTTGGCGCCGAGGAAAACAAGATGAATTCTTAAGGACTCGCGCGCCCAGCGGTTGAAATACTGACGGGAGAATAAAAGCAGCGCCAAAGCCAGCGCCAGATGGATGAAAAGATTTATTTTCGGCGTGATTATAAAGATTGGGATAAAGTAAAAAAAAGTGATGGCAATAGCGGCATTAATGCCGAAAGCGACCACCAGCGTTTTATAAAACGACTCTTCGTTTCTCATGGCAAGTCCCGTTCTATAATCGCGTACCGTATAAAAAGAGTTAGCCCTAAAGCGGCGTATAATATTAAAACGTCGCTTATAACCAGCAGGAATATCTTTAATCGTCTGCGCCACATTATTTATATTTTCCCATAAAAAAGGCTTGATGTCTAATGTATTGTTAAAACTTATAAAATTCGGAATCGGTTTTATTTTATTTATTCCGCTTTATATCGGCGGCTCTTTTTTCTTTCCATTTATTTTCCCTAAAATTTGGCTCTTTCAGTTGGTAATAGAAATTATTTTATTTTTCTACATAATCCTCGCGATTTCAGACAATCGCTACCGGCCGAAATTAAATTTAGTAACTTATGCCCTGGCTGCGCTCTCAATTATTTTGATAATTACCAGTTTTACCGGCGTTGACGCCTATCGCAGTTTTTGGGGCAACACCGAAAGGATGTCCGGCATACTTGCCTGGTTTCATTTTTTTGCTTTTGCCGTAATTCTTTCCGGCGTTCTAAAGACCGAAAAAGAATGGCGGAATTTTTTTGCCGTTGCGGCGGTTGTAAGTATTTTTCAGTTTTTTTACGTGTTGGCGCAGTATTTTAACGCTTCGTGGGTATGGATGCCGCAGAGCCAAATCGGCACCATTGGCAATGCCGATCTTCTGGGAAGCTACGCGATTTTTAGCGCTTTTTTTTCATTGTATCTTTGGCAATCTCGAAATGTGGAAATATCGAAATATCAATATTTCTGGGCCACCGCTTTCTTTTTGAACATCGGGACTCTTTATTTTGCCGGAAGCCGCGGCGCCATGCTCGGTTTCGGCGCGGGACTTTTTGTTTTCATGATTTTTAACATTTGGCAGAATAAAAAAAATCTAAAAATCTGGGGAGCGGTTATAGGCGGCCTCGTCGTTGTTTATGGAATTATTTTTATGTTGCGCGACACTGATTTTGTTAAAAAAAATTATCAGCTTTCAAGGATTACCCATGTTTCAATACAGGACACGACGGTGCAGCAAAGGTTTGTTGAATGGGGAATTGCGTGGAATGCTTTCAAAACACGGCCGATTTTCGGTTTTGGTTCCAACAATTATTTATATCTTCATAACGCATTTTTGAATCCCCGGGTTTATATTCTTCAGGAAACGAATTTTGACCGCGCTCACAATGCTTATCTTGATTACGCTTCCATGAGCGGCATTATTGGACTTTTAGGGTATTTCTTTTTAATCGGCGCGTTATTTTGGACGTTTTTGAAAAATAAATTATGGACATGGGTATCGCTTACGGTCGCCTACGCGGTCCAGAGTTTTTTTGTTTTTGACAGCCCGGCCAGCTATATCGCTTTATTTTTGACAATTGGATTCGCGATGTTTGTCGAAACAAATTACAAATTACAAATTACAAATTACAAACAAATACCAAATACAAAAACTTTCAAATCACAAACCACTATGGCGATTTCTATTTTCTATTTTCTATTTTCTATTTTCTTGATTTGGCAAGTGAGTATTAAACCGGCGCGGGCAAATTATAAATTCGTAAATGCCTTCAGGGGTTCGGAAGCAAGCGCCGATCCTATGGACGCTTTTGAGCTTTATAAAGAATCGCTTGAACATGAAACTCTGGGGTCTTCCGAATTCAGAAACCAGTATATTACTTGGCTACAAAAAAACCTTTCCAGCTTTAAACCGGAAAATCGGCTTGAAATTGTTGATTTTGGCATTAATCAGCTTGAAGAAGAAGCAAAGAATCATCCTTTGGTGTTTACTTATTTAAATTTAGGCCAGATATATTCTCTTAAAGCGCGGGGCATTCAAGATCCGGCAATACGGCAGGAACTTTTTAAAAAATCGACCGAAGCCTACGATCGCGCTCTGGAACTCGCGCCAAAAAGATTGGAAGTTTATATTTCTTATCTTCAGTTGTCTTTTGACATGAAAAATTATGAACGGGGAATAGAAATAATGAAGCGGGCCGCGGAAGCTGTTCCCGATTATCCGATAAGCCACTGGTATCTGGGTCTGGCCTACACCGCCAGCGGCGTTTACGATAAAGAAGCAATCAACTCTATAAACAAAGCGTTAAGTTTGTGGTACAAAAATAAGGTTTCTTTGGAAAATGGCCGTTTGAAATACGATTTAGATATAATTTTAAAATCAAACTTCAGTTTTACCCAAAAACAGGAAATTTTGGGCGCGGTCAGTCCCTATATCAGACAAAAAATGTGGCCGGAACTTTTACTGCTTTATTTGTCGATTTTGGCCGGCGATCCGAATGATATAGAAATTCATAAGTCCCTGGCGCTGGTTTATCAAAATCTCGGATTAAACGACAAAGTCCAGGAAGAATTAAAAATAGTAGAACGGCTCACTCCGAAATAACATATGAAGTTTCAATTTGTTTTTGGATTTATATTACTGATACTGGTTCTCATCGGTATTTTTGTTGGCTTGCCTTATCTTTTGGGGGTTATAAAATCAAACCAGTTTTTTAATTTTTCCTTTCCGAAATACGTACCAACGCCGACGTCGCCAACACCCGCCAATGCTCCCATCTCTACTTCTGTTGGAGTCAGTATGAGCTTTTATCGTTACGGCGGGGGACAAATCGATCTGAAAGCGCCTTATTTTTCCGGCGCTTCGGTAAATATTACCGGCTGGAAAATTAAAAGTGAAAAAAAGGGAGAAACGATTATCGGGAAAGGATACGCTCTGCCGCAGGTTGACGCCGCGCTCTCCGACATTTTACTTTCAAGCGGCGAGTCGGCGAAAATAATTGTCGGCAAGGGTCCTTTGGCTGGAAATTTTCGGATTAATAATTGTTTTGGCTGGCTCGGCAGCGTTTACGGCATTGATTATTCCATGAATTATTGTCCCAGAGTTGAACTCGGGGACTTAACCGGCCTTGACAGCGCCTGCCAGGACTTGATACTTAGCGTTTCTTCTTGCCGCATTCCGAGCGAAGATGTTTTAAATCGGCAATCAAACCAATGCCGCATTTGGGTTGAGAAGAATCTAAATTACAACACTTGCGTTAACAATCGCCGCCAAGACTCCGATTTTTTTAAGGGCTGGCAGATTTACACCGGAAATGATAATCCGATTTTTGATTCGCTTCATGATAACGTTAAGTTATATGACAAGTCAGGAATTTTAATTGACAGCTACGAATACTAAGTATAAACTTAACCTGTTGATTTTATTAGGTCGAGAAATTAAATAATTAATATTGATTATCGAAATACGTTAACTATATGTTTAATAGAGATGACAATCGTTCCGCGGCTGCGGGACAGCAAGAAGAATACACGGGTGAATGGGAATGTTCGCAGTGCCACGCCAAAACCCCCCACACCTTGCGTTTCAAGCCAATCGCCGATAGGCCGGTTTATTGCAAAACCTGCTATCGCGCCAAAAAAGAAGAAATGAATAGATAAAGAATAGATAAAGAATAATCCCGCCCTTCAGCTGAAGGGCGGGATTTAGTTATCCACAGATTTTATAGACAAACAGATTTTATGCTCTATAATTAATAATAGAACTGTGGATAAAGGAGGTTTTGTCAGCAGTTTAATTTAAAATTAATTTAGTTAAACATTAATGTCTAAAAAATACTTTTTAGTTCTCGGGCTATTTTTAGCCGCGGGATTTTTGTTTTTGAATATCTATTCGGCGAAAGCCGAAACCTGGACCTGGACCGGCGGAGGCGACAAGCAAACTTGGACCGATGCAGGAAATTGGGGGCTAAGCGCTAACGCTGGTGCCAATCAGTATCCGGGCGCCACTTCAACTCCCGATGTTGTAATTATAGCGAATACGCAAGGCCTTATGGTTTATGCCACCACGACTTTAAATTACGGCGTCAACACTTTAAGACTTGGCGCGGCCAATATCGGCTGGACCCTTGTGGTCGGGAATGCCAATTTCGGCGCCTCAAGCACGGTTTCTATTATAGGTACCAGCACTTTGAAACTTGCGACCAGTACCCAGGGTGCCGGCACCTTGAATCTTGCCCAAACTGATGAGGGCGCTCCTTTAATGCTGCCCGCCACCGCAACCTTTACGCCGGCAACCGGCACTGTGGCCTACATTGGTGGCGGTACAGCCGCAATTACAGTTGCAACTACTACTTTCTATAACCTGCAACTGACTCCCACTTCAACAGCTGCAATTCGCACTTATACATTTGGTTCAGGCAACACCGTGGCGCAATCAGCCACAACAACGGTATCCAATGTTTTTACCATCAGCACCGCGGCCAAAGCTGATTTCAATGGAATAACCGATCTTTTATTAAGCGGGTCTGGAACCGTGTTTTCAAAAGCCAACGGTGATTTCATTCAGGCCTCTAAAGTTGTTTATTCTTCAACATCCGCCACCAACATCGCTACCGGCACTTATGCTAATCTTGAAATTACCGGCGCGGCCACTAAAACGCTTCTTGGCAATACGACCGCAACCAGCACCATAACCGTGCCTTCCGGCGCCACTTTGGCCATCAGCACTTTCACTTTTACCGCCACCGGTGCCACCTGGACCAATAGCGGCACAGTAACCGAAGGCACCGGCGGCAAAATCGTTCTTGCCGGCACTGGAGTCCTTTCCAACTCTGCCGGCGGCTCGGCAGTAACCAATTTTGGCAGTTTTGACAGTTATCCCGTTGTTCATGTTCAAATTACCGATACCTCTCTTAATCTTGTCGCCGCTACAGCGGAAACTAAAACCGCAACTGTTACCGGCACTAGCGGCATTACCGATTCTGAAACCGTTACCCTTACCGAGACAACCGTTTCTTCGGGCATCTTCCGGGGAAGCTTGACGGTCAGTCTTTCCGGCTCTGATGTGGCCGATAAGCTTGATTACCAAGGCAATGGCACCGTGAGCTACACCTGGACCGATTCTCAGGATTCTGATGACACCGAAACTGCTGCTGCCACATTTACCGGCACTTCTCCTGGAGGCGGAGGTGGCAGCGGTGGCGCAGTTACCGTGGTGGTAGCTACTCCGGCTGTTCCGGCAACTCCAGCTACTCCGGCTGCTCCAACCCTTGACAGTGTTTCAATAAAAATTGTTTCCGTTGTGGCAAAGGTTGCCGCGCTGACCAAGGATTCCCCGGCCGCCGATATTGCTGCCGTTCAAGCGGAAATTGCTGCTATTTTAAATGATATTCAAGCGTTGCAAGCGGCTCAGCCGACTCCTCAAGGCGTGGCATTAGGATTTAATTTTGTAAGACCGTTGGCTTTGGGATTGAGGCATGCTGATGTCAGCAAACTTCAGGAAGCTCTTAAGGCCGATTCTTCTATTTATCCCGAAGGTCTTGTTACCGGCTACTTCGGTCCGGCGACTTTGAGAGCCGTTCAGAAGTTTCAGGAAAAATATGGAATCACTTCTTCCGGCCAGCCCGGCTATGGCAACGTCGGCCCCAATACCAGAGCGAAGCTGAACGAATTGTATAAGTGACAACTGACAACTGACAAAAAACCCCGCCCTGAGCTTGTCGAATGGGCGGGGTTTTGTTACGCCGATTTGCCAACCGCGTTCTATTTATATAGAATATATGAATTGGTTTTTTGAAAAGTTAAAAAATAGGGGAAATTATGGCTGAGAAAAAAGATTTGAAAATCGGTATTATCGGCATTGGCGTTTTAGGCAGCGTAGTTGAAAAATTTTTTAAAGAAAAAGGCCATCAGGTTTATTGT
>LCEQ01000018.1 GCA_000994805.1 Candidatus Azambacteria bacterium GW2011_GWA2_42_9
CGGATGCCAATGCCAAGTATTCTGGCATCGCCACTTCAAGCTTGGATCAAAAAATCGTCGATACAACACTGGGTTCCGGAAGCGATGAAAAAACGGTTGCGGAATACAAAGTTGATGTTATTGAAAGCCAAAAATCCGGCGCTTATACTTCTTCGCCGGTAACCTATACGGCGCTGGCGAATTAGCGAAGTTTCATCCGGGCAGTTATATCACTTGTTGAAATCGTATCAATATGATACGGTAAATGCATATAAATGATACGAAAATGAAAAAAATAAGCCCAAAACAGCAGAAGGTTATCAGAATTTTTATCGAGAAAGGGACTATGAGCTCGTCGGAAACGCGCGACGTTTTTTTGAAGATGGGCGAGAATATTTCGCTCGTGACAGTCAAACGCGCGCTATCTGAAATGACGAAAGAAAGAACCCTTATAACTGAAGGATCGGGAAGAGCTACTAAATACAAAATAAGCGCAATTGGCAGGATATTTGCCGAGATTGATGCCAAAAAATATTCTTCCATTGAACCGGACAAGCGCTATGGCCTGAGTTCATATAATTTTGACTTGCTTTCATCTTTGCCGGCAGGTATTTTTTCTGACGATGAATTGAAAATTTTAAACAGCGCAACTAAAGAGTATAAAAAGAGAACGAAAGATTTGCCACCGGCTATACAGAAAAGGGAGTTGGAGCGGCTGATTATAGAATTATCGTGGAAATCTTCAAAAATAGAAGGCAATACCTACACCCTGCTTGATACGGAGAAACTGATCTTGGAAAACAAGGAAGCGCCCGGGCACAGCAAAAAGGAAGCGCGGATGATCTTGAACCACAAAGACGCCTTCAATTTTATTCATGAAAATAAAAGCCGTTTTAAAACTCTGACGCGGAAAAATCTGGAAGAGTTGCACGCTCTTTTGGTCAGGGATTTGAGCGTCGGCCTGGGATTACGCAGCAAACCGGTTGGCGTGACCGGTTCAATTTATAAACCGCTGGATAATATCCACCAGATTTCGGAGGCGGTTTCCAAACTTTCCGCGGCAGTGGGCAGAATGCAAACGCCTTATGCCAAGGCCTTAATTGCTCTTTTGGGTATAAGCTACATTCAGCCGCTTGAAGACGGAAACAAAAGAACGGCTCGGCTAATGGCCAACGCTCTTTTGCTTTCTTATGGCTGCGTCCCGCTTTCTTACCGCAGTGTTGACGAGAACGATTATCGCGAAGCCGTTTTTGTGTTTTATGAATTAAATTCTATAATGCCGTTTAAAAAAATCTTCGTTAGCCAATATGATTTTGCCTCAAAAAATTACGCGGTGAAATAAACTCTAGCGTGTGGATAACTTCCTCTTGCAAAAATGATATAATAAAACCAACGGTAAAATCATTAAAATTTAAATAAAAATATGGAGGTAAATTTTAATAAATTTTCAGTAAAAATTAAAAAAGAGTTAAAAACAACTTCCGGTTTTGATAACGAAAAATTCTGGCCGGTTTTTATGGTGAGTTTGGCATTGCTTTTAATGGTCAGCTTCGGGCCGGATTTGATTGAGTTTGCCCAAGCCGCCACCGGCAGCGTGGCGTTAAATGTTACTATCGCTTCCACTTTAACTTTTAATATGGACGCAACGACAAAGGCCTTTGCCGCTTTAACTCCGGGTACGCCGGTGCAAGCTACTTCACTGCTTTGGATTACCACTAATAACGCGATCGGCCACAATACCACGATAGCGCGGGCGTCAACTACGGCGACATTATCATCCGGCGCTCAAACAATATCCGACAATCCCAGCGGCAACAACTGGACGGCGCCGGCGGCGACTTCAACTACCACCGGACCTTCGGCGACGTGGGCCAACGGCACAACGCAAGGCCTGGGTTTTAGGGTGGTGGTAAGCGGTACCGATATCGGGACCGGCGCCAGCACCACTTGCGGAGCGGCCACTGGCTGGTGGGGCGCCACCGACGACGGCGCGGCTAAATTTTCGGGTGTTTCCACTTCCAGTTCGGCTCAAAAAATCGCCGACTGTAATCAATATTTGTCCGGCGGCGGAGGCCAAACGGTGGTTTACAAGCTTGACACTCCCACCACTCAAGCCGCAGGCACTTACACTTCTTCGCCAATAACCTATACTGTTCTGGCCAACTAAAGCGTGAAGCGCGAAGCGTTAAACTATGGATAAAAGTTTTAAACTGACGATTTTTATTGCTATTCTGTTTTCAGCCCAATTTTTTATTGGGCTGTTTTGGTTTCATGCGGCGCAAGCCAAAATTGGCTTTACTATATTTCCGGCAAAACTTTCCTTGGAAGTGAATAAGGGCTCGGAATATAATGGCGTTATCAGGTTAACCAATGACGGCGACGATAAAACCATGGTTTTAGCCGACGTTCAGGATATTCTGCCGACATCGGGCAGTTCCGGATACAGCTACTTACCAAAAGCGCCCGGGATAACCACGCTGGTTGATTGGATAGAGGTTAGCCGCAAACCGTTTGAGCTAAAAGCACATCAAACCAGGGAAATACCGTTTACAATAAAAGTGCCGGCCGACGCGTCGGCCGGCAGCCGTTTCGCCGTGATATTTGTCGCCACCGGCTCTTTAGGCGGCGGCGGCCAGTTGAACGTGTCGGCGCGGACCGGCACCGTCGTTTTGTTAACCGTGCCCGGCGATTTCCGGCAGACGGGGGAGATTTTAAATTTTCGCGCGCCCGAATTTATCTGGAAGAGAAACCCGATCACTTTTAAATTTGATTTTCAAAATACCGGCACCGTTTATTTTGAGCCGAAGGGGACAATCGTTGTAACAAATATCTTTGGGAAAAAAATTGTGAATATAGAAGTCGCGGGTAATGTGGTTTTGCCGACCGGAATGCGGACGCTTGAAGCCGTGTGGCCGAAACCCAGCTGGCTTTTGGGAATTTATAAAACTCACCTGGCAATCAGCGTTACCGGCAAAGGAGATGTTGCCACAAAAGACGCGGTTTTTTACGCTCTGCCTTTCTATCCGAGCTTAGGCGCGCTTGGAATTTTAATTATATTAATAATAGCCGGCTGGTATGTTAAAAAGAATTTTCAATTTACAATTATTAAAAAAGAATAATGGTATTTTTGGCATTCTCTTTTTTCCCGTTCTACTCTCTACTTTCTACTTTCTACTTTCTAACAGCGTTTTTGCCGACACCGGCAATATAACCTTGACGGTTACGGTTTCAGCCAGCGCGGTTTGCGGCAACGGCGTTATTGATACCGGAGAACAATGTGACGGTTCTAATTTAGGGGGAGCGACTTGTGTTACTCGCGGCAATACCGGCGGAACTTTAAGTTGCAGTAATTGTTCATATAATGAAACCGGTTGCACTTCGGGCGGAGGAGGCGGCGGCGGAGGAGGCGGCGGCGGGGGAGGCGGGGCGATAGTGCCATCCGGAACAACTGTGATATTTTCCGGGCGAGCGTATCCAAAAAGTAGCGTAACGCTTTTAAAAGACGCCCAAGTGGCGGCTTCGTCGGTCGCCGGCCCCGATTCCAATTTTTCCATAACGCTTGGCAACCTTTCCGCCGGCAGTTATATTTTTTCCATTTACGGTGAAGATAAAGAAGGCCGCCGCTCAAGCTTGTTCAGTTTCACGGTAAGCGTTACGGCGGGCGTCACCACTAATGTCGGCGGCATTTTTATCGCGCCGACAATCGCGGTTGATAAAAGCGAAGTGAAAAAAGGCGACAATCTCGCGATTTTCGGCCAATCCGCGCCTTCGTCGGATATTACTATTTCTGTAAATTCCGATGAAGAATTTTTTGCCAAAACCAAATCGGACGGCGGCGGCGTGTATTTGTATAATTTTGACACAACTCCCGTAGATTATGGCGACCACAACGCCAAATCCAAGGCGTCTTTGGCCGGCGCTCTTTCCAGTTTTTCAAGCGCGGTGAGTTTTAAAGTCGGCACGCAAAACATCACGGCTCCGAAATTGGTTAAAAAGGTCTTAAAAGGCGAAGTTAATAATGATGGCCGGGTCAATCTCATTGATTTTTCCATCGCCGCGTATTGGTATAATCGGACAAGTCCGCCGGCGAAAGTTGATTTAAACGGCGACGGCAAAGTCAACCTGATTGATTTTAGCATTATGGCGTATTACTGGACTGGGTAAGAATATGAAAAACAAATTTAAAATAATAATTCTACTTTCTATTTTCTATTTTCTATTTTCTTTGCAGGCAAGCGCGACAAGTTTGAATTTAGTTTCTCAAACTAATGAAATCGATATTGGCAGTCAGTTTCAAGTTGACTTAATGCTTGACGCCGAAGGCGAAGATATCAACGCGATTGAAGGCAGTATAATTTTTCCGAAAAATTTGCTGGAAATTAAAGAAATCTATACCGGCAGTTCCATAATCAAATTTTGGGTTGAACGTCCGCAGATGAACGCGGAAATTAAATTTAGCGGAGTTATCCCCGGCGGATTTAGCGGCGTTTTAAGCCCGTATTATAAAGGCGGAAGACAGGGTAAGGTCTTCAGTTTAATTTTTGCCGCCAAAACCGAAGGAGTCGGCAATGTTGCAATAAAAAACGCCAAGGTCTTGTTAAATGACGGACAAGGGACGGAGGCTGACGTGCGAATTTCTAATTTCCAATTTCTAATTTCTAATCAAATCCCAAGCTCCACATTTCAAGCTCCAAGTTCTAAAGACACTAATCCTCCGGAATTATTTACTCCGGAAATTGCGCGCGACCCAGATATTTTTAATGACAAGTGGTTTTTGGTTTTTGCGGCGCAGGATAAGGACTCGGGCGTAGATTATTATGAAATCGCGGAGAAACGCGGAAGCAATATAACGCAGAATTATGCCGAATTGCGGTGGCAAGCGGCGGAAAGTCCGTATCTTTTAGAAGACCAAAAGCTTAAAAGCTATACATATGTAAGAGTGATTGACAAAGCGGGCAACACCAGAATCGTGTATTTGCCACCAACGGTGCCTTGGTATAAAAAATGGCCTGTGTATATACTTGTCGGTTTAGGACTCGTAGTTGTGTTATTATTAATAAGATGGTTGTGGAGGAAATCAAAATCACAAAAAAACTTATTTTAGCGTTGTTGTTCTGCGTCGGTTTGGCATTGCCCGCTCGCGGCACAGGCGCGGCAACGCTGTATTTTTCTCCGTCTTCGGGCACTTATAACACGGGGCGCAACTTCACCGTAAGCGTTAAGGTCTCAACAAACGTTCCGGTAAACGCGGTCTCGGCGGTAATAAATTATCCCAACAACAATCTTGAAGCCGTGGGAATTTCTAAAACCGGCTCAGTTGTTAATTTATGGGTTCAGGAGCCGTCATTTTCTAATACCGATTCTTTGGGCAATGTTCGTTTTGAAGGGGTGGTTTTAAATCCAGGTTTTACCGGCGAGGGCGGAGTGCTTGATATTACTTTTAGGGTCAAGGCCAAGGGCGGGGCGAATCTAAATTTCTTTTCCGGCACGGTTTTGGCTAACGACGGCAAGGGAACCAACGTTCTTTCAACTTTTAAAAACGCTAAATTCAGCTTAGAAACCGGCGCCGCTTTGGGCCCTCAAGAATTGGGAACTTCCGGTTTACCATCTTTACCTTTTGTAAGGCACTACATTAAAAATAAAGACGGCAATATTGTTTTTGCCTATGACAGCAATTCGGACGGCAAATACGTCAACCACTTATTTAATAAGTTTGAATGGCTGATACCTCCAGGTGTCGTCGGCATGGCAATTTTGTTAAACGACCGGCCAAGTTCCAACCCGGGCTCAAAATCAGATGGCTTTTTTGACAGTAAGACCTACGAACTGGATGATGGAATTTATTATTTCCACATCCGTTTTATCAGCGCTCTTGGCGCCGGCCCCGTTTTGCATCATAAATTTATTATTGATACCGTTCCACCGGCTGATTTTAATATTATTTTTCCGACCGGAAGCGTCACCACCAATCCGACGCCGAGATTTCGATTGAGCGCTGAGGATGATGTCGGTATAGATTATTATCAGATAAAAATTGACGACGGCGACTTCTTTGACGCTAAAGGACTGTTTTTTTTGGATGACACCTATCTTGCTCCAAAATTATTTCCGGGAAATCATTCAATTACGGCGAGAGCTTACGATTTTGCCGGCAACTATATGGAAAGCGTAAGCGATTTAACGATTTCGCCGACGATCCAGCCGAAAATAATTGAATATCCCAATAATGTATTGCTTCCCGTAGAGACCCTGATCATAAAAGGGACGTCGCTGCCATCGTCAAAAATAGAGGTTTATTTGAATAGAGACAAATATGAGCCAATTGTTTTTGACGGCGCGGCCGACAAAAATGGCAATTGGCAGGCGATTTATAAAGAAGAAATCCCACCAGGCGTTTATAAGGTTTCGGCTAAGCAATTTTTGGAAAATGGCGCCGAAAGTTTGTTGTCGGATCCGGTTTATGTGGGAGTTAACTCGCGGCTTTGGCGGTTTTACCAGTATTTTAAAAATATCAGCGTTTTCTTAAGCGCCGGACTTGCCATTATCGTGATTTTATTAGTGGGCGCGGTTTATTATCTTTATAAAAAGCGCGGCGGTAAAAATTGGCGTCTGTCTAAAAAAGAAGTTCGGGAAGTGAAAGACACGGTTTCTTCCGGGTTTAAGAAATTAAGAAAAGACATCAAGCGGCGCGAAGAGCCCAATCGGGTTTTAAAAGATATTTCTAAAATTGAGAAAGACATTGAAGAGGAAATAAAAGATGTTGAAAAATAAAATTTTAGCGATGTTCGTTTTCAGCATCGCTTTTGCGTTGCCCGCAGGCGCGGCGACGCTGTATTTTTCTCCCTCCTCCGGCACGTATCAGACCGGACGGAATTTTACGGTAAATGTTAAAGTTCAGTCGGAGACATCGCTTAACGCCGCTTCGGGAGTTATCACTTTTCCGACCGATAAACTGGAAGCTGCAAGTATTTCCAAGACCGGTTCGGTGTTTAATCTCTGGGTGCAGGAACCCTCTTTTTCAAATGTTGATTCTATCGGCAATGTAAGATTTGAAGGCATTGCCTTAAATCCCGGATTTTCCGGAGACGGGAAGTTAATAAGCATTACTTTTCGGGTTAAATCGTCAGGCGCTGCTGCTTTGAATTTTTCAAGCGGTTCGATTTTGGCAAACGATGGACTCGGCACCAGCATATTATCGGGGTTGGGGAATGCCAATTTTACTTTACCCTCCGGCGCCGTTTCGGCGCCGGAAGAAATCGCGGCGCCAAGCCGTTTGCCGGCGAAACCTCTGGTTAAACACGAAATTAAAGACGCTGATGGCGAAATGGTTTTGGTCAGGGACTCGGAAGCGGCGGAAAAGTGGACCAGCGGCCGGTATAATAAATTATCTTGGGTAATTCCCTCGGGCGTTACCGGCGTTTCATTTTTACTTAACGATCGGTCTTCATCTAATCCCGGCTCCAAGTCCGACGGACTTTTTGACAATAAGGTCTATGAAAATCTTGATGACGGAATTTATTATGCCCACGCGCGCTTTTTAAATTCTTTGGGAGCCGGCCCCATTGAACATTTTAAATTAATGGTTGACGCGACGCCGCCGGGGCCGTTTAGCATTATTTTTCCGGATGGCGAAACAACGCCCAACCCGACGCCAAGGATAAGGTTTGAAACAACCGATAATCTTTCCGGCATTGACCGCTACGAAGTTAAAATTGACGATGGTAAATGGTTTAACGCGGCCGAGCTTAAGACGTCTTCTTATGTCTTGCCAAAATTAACTCCCGGCGAGCACGCAATTTCAGTAAGGGCGTACGATAAAGCCGGCAATTACACCGAGCAAAATTCCAAAATAATAATCGCTCCGGTAGCTTCTCCCAAAATTACGGAGTATCCGAGCAATATTATTTCTCCCGGCGAGAAGCTGACGCTTAAGGGAACGGCCGTGTCTAACGCAACGGTAGAAATTCATCTGGAAAAAAGGGGCGAGGCGCCTATCATATTTAACGCGGCGGCAGGCAAAGACGGCGGCTGGGAGGCGACTTATGAAAACATAATTCCTTCCGGCGCTTACGAAGTGTGGGCAAAACAGATTTTAGACACGGGAGCCGAAAGCTTGCAAAGCAATACGGTTTATATAGGCGTCAACTCCTGGTTCTGGCGCGCCTTGCAGTGGCTTAAAAATATCGGCGGAATAGTAATTGTTGGGCTGATATTACTGGCGGCGTTAGTTGTCGGTGTGTATTACTTTATTCATCATTTCAGAATGTGGCGGATTAAATTGCGGCGGGAAGTGCATGAAGCCGAAAGCGCGGTGTCTGCAGGCTTTAAGAAACTGAAAAAAGAGATAAAAAGCGGCAAAACTTCGTCAAAAGTATTGAAAGATTTATCGGATATAGAAAAAGACATTGAAAAAGAAATAAAAGATATTGAAAAGAGATAGATATAAAGTTATCAAAAGTTAAATCTAATTCGCCAGCGCCGTATAGGTTACCGGCGAAGAAGTATAAGCGCCGGATTTTTGGCTTTCAATAACATCAACTTTGTATTCCACAACCGTTTTTTCATCGCTTCCGGAACCCAGTGTTGTATCGACGATTTTTTGATCCAAGCTTGAAGTGGCGATGCCAGAATACTTGGCATTGGCATCCG
>LCEQ01000019.1:0-8003 GCA_000994805.1 Candidatus Azambacteria bacterium GW2011_GWA2_42_9
AGTATAATGGATGCTATAGGCGTCATTATTCAAACTCCGGTTGCCAATGTTATACATCCGGGCGACTAGCGATATAATCTTGATCCAATAAGCGGCCCCAAAACCGATTTTTCCCATCTTGCCAAATGGAATACTAAAGCCGCGCCTTCCATTCTCATGATGGAAAGTTTGGGATCCACAAAAGAAGGATCGCAACTTTCGGAACGGGAAGTTTTTAAAAATATACGTAATATCATTGTCAAAGCTCCGGGCCGCGTCATTGTGGCTACCTTTTCATCCATGATCGAAAGAGTGGGGCAACTTATTAATGTTGCCGAAGAACTCGGGAAAAAAGTGGCGCTTGACGGCTATTCAATGAAACTTAACATGGAAATTGCCAAACAGATCGGCTATCTAAAATTTAAACCGTCCACTATTATTGACATTAAAAACATTCACGACTATCCCCCGCAAAAAGTTATTATTATCGGCACCGGCGCGCAGGGTGAGGATCGGGCAGCGCTGATGCGCATCGCCAACGGCGAACATAAATGGGTAAAAGTTGAAAAATCCGATACAATTATTTTTGATTCTTCTGTCATTCCGGGCAATGAACGCACCATCCAACGCCTTAAAGATTCGCTGTACCGCCAAGGCGCTGATGTAATTCATAAAGAAATAATGGACGTACATACCGGTGGCCACGCGTTTATTGAGGATATTAAACTTCTGATAAACCAGGTAAAGCCCCATTATCTCCTGCCGGTTTATGCTAATCACTATCTATTGCGAGAAGCGGCTAAAGTGGCCAAATCGATTGGTTTTTCCGCAGAAAATATTTTTATTCTTGATAATGGCAGCGTTGCGGAAATAGACGAACAGACTTTAAGAGTGTTAAAGGAAAAAATTCCAATTGAGTATGTTTTTGTTGACGGCTTGGGCGTGGGCGACATTTCAAACGTCGTACTTCGCGACCGCCAGCTAATGTCGGCCGATGGCATGTTTGTGATTATCGCCGTGGTGGACAGCCGAACCGGAAAAGTGAAGGGCGAGCCGGATGTCATTTCTCGCGGTTTTATCTATATGAAAGAATCGCAAGAACTTTTAAGACAAACGCGCAAAAAAATAAAAGAAACTATTGTGCGAAGTGCCACTCCCGGAGCAGAAATCAACTGGGTATACATTAGAAATAATCTGCGGGACAAAATCGGACAATTCTTGTACACTAAAACCAAGCGCCGGCCGATGATTCTGCCGGTTATCGT
Organism: Candidatus Azambacteria bacterium GW2011_GWA2_42_9; assembly: GCA_000994805.1. Lineage (GTDB taxonomy): Bacteria > Patescibacteriota > Minisyncoccia > UBA10092 > UBA10092 > GWA1-42-19. Next base: position 1,245 of record LCEQ01000019.1, read on the forward strand.
GGAGATTTAAAAATATGAGAATAATTTCTGGCGCCAAACCTTCGGGCAAATTACATATAGGAAACTACTTAGGGTCAATTAAAAACTGGGTCAAACTTCAGGAAGATCCTAAAAATGAATGCTGGTTTTTTATTGCCGACTATCACTCGATAACCGAAGATTACGACCCAAAACAAAAATCAAAAGAGATTTTTGATATGGCCTTAGATTTACTTGCCTTGGGATTAGGCCCTAAAAAGTCAGTTTTATTCCAACAATCTCGAATTAATGAACATGCTAATCTTGGCTGGATATTCAATACAATTGTTAGAATGTCGGAACTTGAACGGATGACCCAATACAAAGACAAAGCATTAGTTCAGAAGCAAAACGTGAATGTTGGACTTTTTGATTATCCAGCGCTTATGGCTGCCGATATATTGATTTATAAGGCAGAAGCTGTGCCAGTTGGTGAAGACCAACTTCAACATCTTGAGCTAACCCGTGACATTGCCAGAAGATTCAATGAAAAATTTGGTAAAATATTTCCCGAACCAAAATCAATACTTACCGAAACCCCGAGAATTATGAGTTTAACCGACCCGTTAAAAAAAATGTCTAAATCCGGCGGAGAGAAATCTTACATCGCCCTCTCCGACTCGCCTGAAATTATCAGAGAAAAAATTAAAATTGCGGTAAGCGATGCCGGCGGCAAAGACAAAAGAGATGGCGGCGATAATCTGCTTTCGATTTTTAATGCCTTCACCCAAACAAAAGAAGAAAAAACTGAATATTTAAGTTATAAAAAAGACCATGAAGCCGGAAAGTTAAGATATGCCGGATTAAAACCGCGGCTCGCGGAATTAATCGCGGATTATTTCGCCGATTACCGCAAAAAACATATTGAATTTTCCAAAAATCCAGATTATGTTAAAAAAGTTTTAGCGGAAGGCGCCGAAAAAGCGTTGGCAATCGCCGAAAAAACATTGAAAGAAGTCAAACAAAAAATCGGGTTGATAATTTAATTTGTGAAATATTATAGAGTGTGTTATAAACTGCCTATCATTTGATAGGCGGTTTTGGTTTCTTAACAATCGGGAGGTAAAAATGCCGCCATATATCTTTTTTGCTCGGCACGGAGAAACGGAAGCTGATCGTCTTTGTTATTTACAAAGCCAGACAATTGATGAACCACTTAATAAAACGGGCCGCACGCAGGCGAAAAAACTCGGCAAACGATTAAAAGATCAAAATATTGGTCTAATGGTTGTAAGCCCGACAAAGAGAACATTGGAAACCGCCAATTTGATTATGGACATTATCGCTCCTCCTCACGTCGCGGATGTCATCAATCCCGATTTTCTGGAAATAAACTGCGGCTCGCTTGACGGACTGTTTTACGCGATCATAGAAAAGACATTATCAGACCTATTTAATGCCTGGTGGGGCACATCGGCGCCTTTTGCCAAGCGCCGTTTATCCTTCCCCGACGGCGAAAGTTTCAAACAAATCGTTAACCGCGGAAAATCGGCCGCAAAATATCTACTGTCGGAAATATCAACCCGGAATCAAAACATCCTTGTTATCGGCCACGGAAACATGAATGCCGTCATAGCTGCCACTCTTTTAGGCTTAGACACAAACGAATTTTTCGCGGCCATTTATTTTCAAAATTGCGGTCTTATAAAAATTGATAGGAACTTTAATGGCTTGCCGCGTCTGATTATTTCTTAATTTTTTCCATCAATGCCAAAAAATCATTTTTCACCCGTTCTAAAACCAGTTCGTCTTTTGCTTCAATATTTAGACGGACTAAGGGTTCGGTGTTTGATAGCCTTAAATTCAGCCAAAAATTATCGGTTTTGACGGTTAAGCCGTCAAGCCAATCGATTTCATAGCCCTCAAAATTCTGGGCTATTTTTTTTATAAATTCCTCCGGATTTTCAACCTTAAAATTCGTTTCGGGAATGGCAACATATTTGTTAAACTCCGATGCCAAAATCGAAAGCCGTTTATTATATGAACTTAATACGTTTAGCATCGTTAAAAAACTTATTAAGGCAGAATCAGAATAAAAATTGTCATCAAAATAATAATGGCCCGACGTCTCAATGCCAAAAATCCCATTTTCTTTTCTAAGGCGCCTTTGGATAAAAGTGTGGCCAACGCGTTCTCGAATCGGCACCCCCTCATAAGCATTTATAGTGTCAAAAACAATTTTACCCACTGTCGCTCCGTAAACAATTTTAGCTTTTTGGTTTTGTTTAAGAAAGTATTTGGCCATTATGGCGCCGATGATAGACGAACTGATGGGATCGCCGCTTTCATCTATAAAAATAATCCGGTCGCCATCCCCGTCAAAAGCGCAGCCAAAATGATAATGCCCAGTTTTAACTTCAGTTATTAAACTCTCTAAATTTGTTTCTTTTGTCGGATCCGGATCGTGTGAAGGAAAATTGCCATCAGGTTTAAAATTAAGCGCTTTATATTCAATCGGTAATTTCTTCAGGATCTTTTCAAGTATTGGCCCCGCAGCGCCGGAGCTCGCGTCAATTACTATTCGCATCGGCTTTAAATATTCGGGATCGGTAAATCCAGCGGCATATTCAAGAAATTCACTATCAATAGATTGTTTTTTAATTTCTCCAGTTTTTCCTTCTTTCGGCCATCTGTTTTGAGTAATTATATTTTTTATTTCTTCCAATCCGGAATCCATCGCCAACAGGTTGGTATCTTTTTTCATTAATTTAAAACCATTCCATTCTTTGGAATTATGCGAAGCGGTAATCATAATGGCGGGAAAATGAAGATGAGACGACGCGAAATAAACCGCATCGACAGAAACTTGGCCGATGTCTAAAATGTTGCCCCCTTCTTTTATTATTCCTTCCATCAAAGAACGCGCCAAAATTGGGGAAGAAAGCCTGTAATCTTGGCCTACAATAATATTTTCGGTCTTTTCAGATTCATTCTTCTTTAAATACAGGGTAAAGGCCTGGCCAATTTTATAAGCCGCGGATTCGTTCAATTCATCGGGATAAATTCCCCGAATATCATAAGCTCTAAAAATTTTAGGATTGACCGAGTTCATGTTTATATTATAACGTATAATTACTAATTATGTCTCTCAAAATCGGCATCGTTGGACTTCCCAATGTCGGCAAGTCAACGCTTTTTAAAGCGCTGACCCGAGAAAAAGTGAATATCGCAAATTTTCCTTTCGCCACCATCGACCCCAATATCGGCGTGGTTAAAGTTCCCGATGAACGGCTTTATCGGCTTGTCGAAATGTCAAAATCAAAAAAAATAATTCCGGCGGCAATTGAATTTGTTGACATCGCCGGCCTGGTCAAAGGCGCCCATGAAGGTGCAGGACTCGGCAATCAGTTTCTTTCTCACATCCGCGAAGTTGATGCTATTATTGAAGTTGTGCGCGCTTTTGAAGACCCTGATATTATTCATATTGAAGGAAATATAAGCCCCCAGCGCGACATTGAAACCATACAATTGGAAATAGCGATGGCTGACCTTCAAACGGTGAATAAACACCTGTTAAAAAACGAAAAAGATTTAAAAAACGGTAAAAAATACGCTCAGGAACAAAAAATGATTTTAGAAAAAATCAAATTGGTTCTTGAAGCCGGCGATTTGGCGATAAAAGCCAATTTGCAATATGAAGAACTTAACATGATAAAAAACCTTAATCTTTTAACGTTAAAGCTGTTTTTATTTGTTTTTAATATCAAGGGTGAGGCCGACCACCGTTTTATTGCCAGCCTGAACCATAAGACCATAAGCTTGGCTCTTAATTTGGCGTTTGAATCCGAGCTTTCCGATATAAGCGAAGAAGATGCGAAAGAGTTCAAAAATGAATCGCATATAAATGATTTAATAAAATCGGCATATGAACTTTTGAATCTTATTACTTATTTTACCACCGGCGAAGATGAGACGCGCGGCTGGACGATAAAAGCCGGATGGACGGCACCCCAAGCCGGTTCGGCAATCCACACCGATTTTGAAGAAAAATTCATCCGCGCCGAAGTAATAAATTGGCAGAAACTTTTAGAGTGCGGCTCATGGTCTTCGGCTCGCGAAAAGGGCCTTTTGCGGATTGAAGGCAAAGATTACGTCGTTTCCGACGGTGACGTAATTGAGTTTAAGATCTAGGAGACTTTTCCTTATCAAATTTATTCATTTTTTGTTAAATTATTTTAACAACTACTAAAATATCTATGCAAAAAATTAAAGAGAAACCAATTTTTTATGCATTATGGTTTTTAACTGCTGTTGTTACGGTTTTTCTGGGCTTTGGTTTTATGGGGGCAAGTTATAATTGGTGGGGTTTTGGTATAAGCATATGGAGCTTTATTACTATTGGAATTATTGCCTTCCCTGTAATAACTTTTGAAAAACCTTTTAAAAAATTAATTATTGGTTTAGGGGGGCTTATTGTATTCTTTTTTATAATTCTTGGCTTTACACGTGGTTCAGAAGCGTTGGGTATTCTTTTTGGACTTGCCGGTATATTTATAATTTTTATACCATTATTTTTAGTAGAACGTTTCCGCTACAAAAAATCTTCAGTTTTTATTCTTATACTCATACTTATTTTGGAGTTAGTCACTGCAAGTTTTATTGCTCCTAAATATATAACGGGGAGATATAGAACATATAAGCAATTTGAAATTGTTGATGATATAAGAGGAGGAAAATATTCTGTTTCAGAGGCTATAAATAAATGCGGTCAAATTAGAGATAATAATTGGGCACTCAATATGTGTAACATGGCTATAGCCGAAAAAGAAAAAGATGTTGCCCTATGTGAAAATGTGGTAGATGCCCCTGGCATGGGTAACAAGAATTACTTTATCAGTGCTTGTATAAGAAATGTTGCCAGAAATACACATAATTCATCATTATGTTATGACAAACATATAACGGATGATTTGGAAAGAGACATCTGCTTATTTGATACTGGGGCTATAAAAACAAATGAAGACTGTCTAAAATTATCTTATCCATATCAACGCCAAAGATGTGAAGCTGGTGCTCGACTTAGTTATTAAAAGAATGTGTCGTTTCCGACGGCGACGTAATTGAGTTTAAGATATAGAAAAATTTTAATTCGATTTGTATTTTGTATAATGATTTTGCTATAGCGTATTTATTATACAAATGATTTGACAAAAACAACTTTTATAGCGACAATATGAGACACATTAGTTAAATGGCTTTTGTTGTTTAACAAAGGGAGAAAAAATGAAAAAGATGGCGAGAGAAGTATTACTTGAAACGCTTAAAGAAAATGGCGGTTCATTACCTTTTAACGTAGTTGAGAGAAAACTATGGGATCACGGATTAGGATTTGGCGTTGAGCCTATCAATGTCGTTCACTCGGCTGCTAGAGATAATCTGGTTGATTATGATTCAAAAACAAGGATTGTTTCTCAAATACTGAATGAGTTTAAGATACCGCGGGTGTTTAAAGGGTTTGGGGCTGGCTCCAATCGGAGGTTTGGCGTTGCCATCGCGGTTTCTTCCTTTGGGAAACATTAAAGAAGTATCTTTTATAAAACAAGGTGAAAAAGTAGAAATAATATTATCTGTTACAGAGGTTTTAGAGTTATAATTTAGATTTAAAAATAAAATCACAATTTTTAACCGTATGGTCTGCCCAGCGGTTTTTTATTGACAATTTTTATTGTCCTGTGTTAAATTACTGCCAATGAATGAAGCGGAAAACAAAAAAGAATATGAGATGGCTTATCTTTTAACCGCTGAAATTTCGGAGGATAAGATGGAAGCCGAAGTTTCAGAATTAAAGAATTTTATTGCTGAAAATGGAGGCAATATCACCGAAGCCAATCTCCCGATAAAAAGGCAACTTTCTTACCCGATAAAAAAACAAGATCAGGCGTATTTCGGCACTGCTTATTTTACTATCAACAATGACGGTCTTGAGAAACTGAAAAAAGCTTTCGCGCTTTACAAAAAAGTCTTAAGATTTTTAATATTAAACAAACCTTTAAAAAAGCCGAAGCCCGTTACGTCGGCGCCACCTAAAGCCCCGGCTGAAAAAACTCCGGAAGCGACTGCGCCAAGTTTTGACCAAAAATTAGAAAATATTCTTAACGGATAAAAAATATGAATTTAAATAAAGCGTTTATTTTAGGAAATTTAACCCGCGACCCGGAATTAAGGCAAACGGCAACCGGCCAAAAAGTGGCGACTTTCGGCGTCGCCACAAATCGTATGTGGACCGATCCCGCTGGCAATAAACAAACTCAAACCGAATTCCATAATGTCGTTGTTTGGGGACGGCTTGCGGAAATCGCGAGCCAATATCTTGCCAAGGGCCGCTTGGTATTTATTGAAGGCCGGCTTACGACAAGAAGCTGGCAGGATCAGCAGGGGCAGAAAAAATATCGGACTGAAATTGTCACCGAAAATATGCAGCTTGGGCCCCGCCCGGCGGGCAATCAATCATCGTCGCCAGCCGCCCCAAATGGGGGCGAGCCTCGCCCACAAGATGGGCGGGAAGTTCTTCCGGAAGTTCAATTGGATGACGCGCCATCAGACAATAAAACCGAGGAAATAAAAGTTGAGGACATACCATTTTAATTATGAATAATAAAAACGAAAAAGTTTGTTATTTTTGCAGCCAGAATATAAAAGACGTTGATTATAAAGAAGCGGATTTATTGCGCCATTTTATTTCGGCCCAAGCAAAAATAATGCCAAGAAAAAGAAGCCATCTTTGCGCCAAGCACCAAAGAC
>LCEQ01000019.1:8054-15787 GCA_000994805.1 Candidatus Azambacteria bacterium GW2011_GWA2_42_9
CAGGGGAATTTTTTATATAGTTTCCGATTTTTCTTTTGCCAGTTTTTTGATTTCCGGCAGTAATTTTTTTATTAAATCCTGATTCTCCCTAAGATACTGCCTTGCCGCTTCAATTCCCTGCCCTAATTTTTGATTTTCATAGTTAACCCAAGTGCCGGACTTGGAAAGAACGCCGTACTTCAGGCCGCAATTTATTATATCCCCTTCTTTTGAAATGCCTTCGTTGTACATAATATCAAATTCGGCAATTTTAAACGGCGCCGCCACTTTATTTTTAACGACTTTTACCGTCACCCGATTGCCGACCACGTCGTCTCCTTTTTTAATCTGGGCATTGCGGCGAACATCCAAACGTACCGATGAATAAAATTTCAAAGCCATGCCGCCCGGCTGAGTTTCCGGATTGCCGAAGAAAACCCCGATTTTCATCCTTAATTGATTTATAAAGATAACCGCCGTGTTGCTTTTGGCCGCGATAGCATTTAATTTCCTTAAGGCCTGCGACATTAAACGGGCCTGAAGCCCCATGTGCTGATCGCCCATTTCTCCTTCAATTTCGGCTCTCGGCGTTAGAGCCGCCACCGAATCAACAACAATCACATCACAGGCGTTGGAGCGCACCAAACTCTCAACAATTTCAAGCGCCTGTTCGCCATTATCCGGCTGAGAAATCAATAAATCGTTAACCCGAACGCCTATTTTTTTGGCGTATTCCGGATCTAAAGCGTGCTCGGCGTCAACAAAAGCCGCCAGTCCGCCGCGTTTTTGCGCCTCGGCGATAATATGCAAGGCCAGCGTCGTCTTACCCGAGGATTCGGGACCGTATATTTCTATCACTCTTCCTTTCGGCACGCCGCCGACGCCCAAAGCCAGATCTAAAGACAGCGACCCGGTCGGAATAACATCAACATCAACCTTAGCCACTTCTCCGAGCTTCATTATTGAGCCGTCGCCGAAACGCTCTTTTAAGGCCTTTACGGTTTCATCTAGAGCCTTAACTTTAGTGTCAATTTTTAACTCTTTTGCTTGTTTTGCCATATTTTTAATATTCTCTAAGAATTTGTCTTACTATTTTAGTAATCTTGCCAAAATTGTTAGCGGCCTTGACTTCAATAATATTTAAACCGGCGGCCAATTGAATGTCTTTAGAAAAATTCCCGTCAGAAGAAACATACACGTTTTCGCCATTTATTGTCAAATCAATACCATTATCGGTTTGCCCTTTAATGGCAATAAACTCCTCTTTTGTGATGAAATCCTCTTTCGGATTAACAACTAAATTCGGCGGCCCTATTAAAAAGTTCAACTGATACCAAAGATAAGCTGAAAACAAAATCAAAAGCAGCCCTCCGACAAAAACTGTTAATTTTTTAGGCGTTAAAATAAAATAATGATTTTCTTTCGGCGAGATTGCTTCGTTTGCATAAGAAGGCTCGACAATTAAGTGGTTTTCATTTTTATACAATTTCACAATCTCCTCGTCGCTTATGTCAAGAAATTTCGCTATTCGCTTAAAAATGCCCGCCCGATAAATTGACGGCGGAAGTTTTTCAAATTGCCCGGCCTCCAAGGCCTCGAGATGATAAACCTGAATTTTGGAGAGGTCGCTTAATTTTTCCAAACTCAAATTTTTTTCCCGTCTTTTATCTTTCAAAAATTCGGCAATATTTTTAATTTTGTTTTCATTCTTCATTATTAGTTTCATTTAAACTGAATTTTTCCAAAAAGACTTCTCTGGGTTTGGCGCCGTCGCCGGGCCCAATTAAGCCCCTTTCTTCAAAAATGTCTAAAAGCCGGGCCGCCCGCGCGTAACCGACTCTTAATCGGCGCTGCAGGAGCGAGGCCGAGGCCTTTTTCGCCGCAAAAATCACTTCTTTTGCCGATGCAAACAATTCATCATCGGAAAAATCATCGTTAAACGAATCAATGCCAGCCGATAAATCGCCGTCCGAAATGTCACGGTTATCAATTTCGGATTCAGAAACCGCGGCCGTAAGATTTTTTTCGGCAATATATTCCACCACTCTTTTAATTTCTTTTTCAGAGACATAAACTCCTTGAAGCCGGCGCGGTTTGCTGGAATCGCCCGAAAGATAAAGCATATCTCCATTGCCCAAAAGTTTTTCAGCTCCGGACATATCCAAAATTGTCCGGGAATCAACCTGGGAAGGAACTTGAAGCGCCACTCTTGAGGTTATATTAGCCTTAATAAGGCCGGTTAAGACCTCAACCGAGGGCCGCTGCGTTGAAACTACCAGATGAATGCCGACGGCCCTCGCCATCTGAGCTAATCTTATAATAGCGCCTTCAACTTCCCTGCCATTGGACGCCATCAAATCCGCCAATTCATCAATAATGATAACCAGATACGGCATAAATAAATTTTCTTCTTTTTTCTTCAAAACCTGGCTGTTAAAGCCGGCAATATCCCTGGCGTTATATTCAGAAAGAGTCTCGTAGCGGCGCTCCATTTCGCCGACCGCCCATCTTAAAGCGTTGATTGATTTTTTGCCATCGCTTACAACCGGAGTCAAAAGATGGGGCAGGTCTCTATAATATGCCAGTTCCACTCTTTTAGGATCTATTAAAATAAATTTAAGTTGAGACGGGCCGTTGCGCCAGATTAGCGAAGTTATCAAACTGTGGATGCAAACGGACTTTCCGCTACCGGTAGCGCCGGCAATAAGCAAATGAGGCATTTTTGAAAGATCGGAAAATATCGGCGCGCCGCTGACATCCCGGCCAAGAGCAAAATTTAAAAATCCCAGTTTTTTAAAATTATCGCTGTCTAGCAGGCTTCCCAGCCGCACCAGGGCGATTGACTTATTAGGCACTTCAATGCCGACCAGGGCTTTGCCGGGAATCGGCGCCTCAATCCTCAAAGGGTGGGCCGCCAAAGCCAGCGCCAAATCATTATGCAGCGTCACGATTTTTGAAAGTTTAACCCCCTGGGCCGGCCGCAAGGTGTATTGGGTCACCGTCGGCCCGACATTTACCTCGCTCATTTCAACATCAATGCCGAAATGCTGGAGGGTTCTTTTTATGATATTGGCATTGGCTTTAATATCGCCCGATAACGGACGGCTTTCTATTCTTTCCAAAAGATCAACAACCGGGGGATTATAGATCCCGAAAGCAATTTTAGGAATTTTAAATTCCTCTTCGTCTTTACTCTCCGTAGCCTTTTTGCCCGCCGAAGCCTCGGCGTAGGCGGTGGCGACAGACGACGATCTTTCTTCCTTTTTTGTCGGCGCGATGGCTTGATTCACAACCACCGGTTGTTCAATCGATTCTTCTTGGTAATTTTCCTCGTCTTCTTCATCTTCCTCGTATTTGCCAATCCTTAAGGGAATGTCTAAAGTCATTAAAAGAGAAATAAAAATAAACGACATTAAAAAAACCAAAGATGCCCAAAATCCAAAAATCTTGTTTAAAGAAATTGCCACCGCGTAACCGGCTAAACCGGCATAATTATTTTCCGAAGAAATTTCCAAAATCCCCAAAATAGAAATAAAAAATAGGCCGGCGCCTAAAATCGTCACAAAATAGATATGCTTTCTTTTTGACTTTAAAAATTCAAAAGCCATCATCAAAAAAACCACCGGCAAAACAAAATATCCCCAGCCAAACAGATAATTAAATCCTTTAAAAATAATTTCGCCAAAAGGGCCGGCTTTATGCCAGATGCTAAGAAAAATAATCATGGCAAAACTAAAAAACAAAATGGCTAAAATTGCCTTTTTAGTTTGATCCTCCAAATCAAAAAGTGGCTTTTTAGAGGATATTAAAGTTGGTTTTTTTAATTTTTTGCGCTTTGCCATAATAAGCCAATTTTAAAATAAAAAAAGGCCGCTGGCAACTGGCAAGATTACTTTTAATGTTTAACCCACTTTATCATTACTTTCCTGCCGACAATAAAACCGAGGGTTGTTCCCATTGCCAAACCAAAAGCCGCCGCTAATAAAATTGGATTTTTGATTAGGTTTAAAATATTGGCGGTAAAAGACGCGTTTTCATTTTGCGATTCGCTGATTATTGGAACTTCCGGCAACTTTTCAATTATCTTTGGAGTTTCAGAAAGCGTCACGGTTTTGGCTGATTCCTGTTTTGGAAGGGCGGCAATTTGAATGCCGCTTACTCCCGATAAAACATTAGTGCCAAAATCATCGCTGGCCGTTATGGCCGCGTCAGTAATTTTTAAATCGTTTTTTCCGACGCTTTTGACTTTAAAATTTATTTTTAGAACTTGAAGCGATTCTCCGGAAATACCGCGGAAAGCACCTCCCATAAAAACCAGGCGTCCGGTTTCGTTTGAGAATTCCGGCTCCCTCAACCAAAAATCAACAAAAGAGCCGGTTTTGTCGGTTGAAATTATTTCTAAAATGTCTTTGGGATATTCAAGCGTGCCCTGAACGGCGTTAACATTGGCGCCGTCGCTGTTTATTTTGATATTTGCTTCAAACCGATCGCCCACGTTAAAAGAGTCCTTTTCGGTAGAAAGCGTTAAAATTGCGGCTTTTGCGGCCGGTATCCACAAGGCAAAAAATAAGGCAAATATAAGAATAAATTTATAGTGTTTACCCATAAAATTAGGTATATGTCTATTATACCATATTTCAGCAAATTTTGCAAATTAAAAAACCGCTTGGCAAACCATGCGGTAAAAAATTAATCGATTTTAATATCTAAACCTTTGAGAAAATCTCTATCGGCGCCGGTAATCTCCGGAATTAGCGTATCGCTTGGTTTTTTTACAATTCCTTTCGGATATGGATTTTCGAGTATAAAATCGGCAAATAATTGTAATAATAAATTCAATAAAATTACCTGTCAACTTTTGCAGGGGCTGAGGGAATCGAACCCCCGTTTGCGGTTTTGGAGACCGCCGTTCTACCACTGAACCAAGCCCCCCTACTTCTTCGCTTCTTTATGAATTGTGTGCTTTCTACACCACTTACAATATTTTTTAAACTCCAACTTTCGCTCAACCGTTTTTTTGTTTTTCTGCGTATGATAATTAACCCGCTTGCAAACCGAGCATTGAAGTTTTGTCACTTTTTCCTGCGCTTTCATATGTTTATTAATTTAAATTAATCTAAAATAGAGAGCCGAGGAGAGGAGTCGAACCTCCAACCTACGGTTTACAAAACCGTTGCTCTGCCATTGAGCTACCTCGGCGTTCTCCTAGGCTCTGTAAAATGATACCGGATTTTGGCTTAAATCGCAAATTTAAACCCCGGTTACAACCGAGGTAAACATTTTATAAAATGTTTAAATATATTGTTGAAATTTCTCTGCTTTCATAAAGAGGAGGTTCTGATTCAAATATACAGACGGTTATAGCAAGCGCGAGTTCTGCTTTACGGCTCTCATACGGTGGTGGATATTTTTCCTCAAGAATTCTTTTAGCTTCTTCAGCCGCTTCCCGGGCGCTCGTTTTTTCAATTTCCTCTCTAATGTCTTTACATCCTTCGGCAGAACAACCGCCATAGATAACTTTTCCAATCAGTTTGAAATTCATTTTTGACTCCCGCTCTAAAAGTACAAAAAAGTAAAGTAGTTGTACTCTACAATAATTACCGAATTAAATCAAGTGCGTCGGGGAGGATTCGAACCTCCGTAGGCCGAAGCCAGCAGATTTACAGTCTGCCCTCGTTGACCGCTTGAGTACCGACGCAAAACAAAGAACCTGAGCCAGCGGTCGGGATTGAACCGACGACCTACTCCTTACCATGGAGTTGCTCTACCACTGAGCTACGCTGGCGTTATTTAGAATTATTTTTGTTTCTTAACGATTTCTTAGAGGGTTTAACATCAAAAAATTTTTCAATCGCCTCGTCTTTTTTTGAAGCAAATTCAATTTTTAATTCCGGTTCGGCAATGGGCATTTCCTCTTTCTTTTGATTTGACAAATCCTCCCAAAAATTAGGGGTTTGCTGTTCTTTGCCGTTTCCGTTATTTTGTTCCTTTTCGGCCAACTTTTTTATTATTTTCATCAATCCGTTATCCGCCTTAAGAAGCAAAAGCCGGGTTCTATGAAGAAACTTTTGCGTTATGAAAAAGGACTGGTTTTTAACAACATCTAAGGGTAATTGATTCATCCAATTAATTAATTTGATTCTAAGCCCGAACCCGGAATAACTTCCCTCGTCATTTTCCTCGAGTTCCGACAGGTGATTTGAGATTATATACAAAACTCCGCCCAAAGACATTATTAATATTGAGATCGGTATAAGATTAAACATAATATTACTAATTACTAATTATTTGCGAATTTCAAAACGGCAAAATTCGCCGATTTTAATATTTTCGCCCATTTTGGCAATATAGTTTTTTATCAGCTCCTCAACGGTTGTGTCCTCGTCGCGAATATATGCCTGGTAAAGCAGTTCTTCAACGCTTTGGGGATCGGCGGCAGCAATATGCATTGCCAACTCATAGCTCAGCTTCTTAAATTGTTCGTTACGCGCCACAAAATCGGTTTCGCACATTAATTTTACCAATACGCCGATTTTTCCATTAGAATGAATATAGGATGAAATAATTCCTTCTCCGGTTTCTCGGTCGGCTTTTTTGGCGGCAACTACTGCCCCCCGTTCTTTTAAGAGCGACAAGGCCTGCTCGATCCTCCCTTCGGCGCGCTCAAGAGCCTGACGGACGGCATCAACTGAAGCGCCCGTCATTTCCCTGATTTTTTTAAGATCTTCAATCTTTACCATTATCTTTTGTGTTTTTTTCTATTTCCGCTTCCGCCGCAACCGGCTTAATGTTGATTAGGGCCTCTTTTACCAGATTAAGAATAAAACCGACAGAATTTAAAGCGGTGTCGTTTGCCGGAACAGGATAGGTATATAACGCCGGGTCTGAATTGGTATTGACAATGCCCGCGACCGGAATAGATTTTTTAAACGCTTCAACAGCTGCAATTTTATCATAATTTCCGGAACTTACCCAGAGCGCGTCCGGCATCCGATTCAAATTAAGAAGGCCGCCCAATTCTCTTTTCAATTTCTCCATTTTTTTCTCAAGTTTTTGGACCTCGTATTTGGTGTATTTGCCAAAATCGCCGGAGGCCTTCTGCTTTTCCAAGTCCTTCAAATAGTTAATCTGCCGGCTGATGGTTGGAAAATTAGTAAGTGTTCCCCCGAGCCATCTTTCGGTCACATATGGCATATCAAGATCTTCGGCGACTTTTTTAACAATGTCTTTTATGGCGATAAAGGTTCCGACAAATAAAATAGTTCCACCCTTCTTTTTAACATCAACGAGAAAATCAATCGCCGATTTCAGGCCTTCCTTTGATTTTTCCAAATCAATGATTAAAAATGTGTTTTTATTAGACCAGACAAAGGGCTTCATTTTCGGATTGCTGTTAGACCTTAAGGAGCCTAAATGCACGCCATTTAACGCCATGGCTTCCAAATCCGGCAAGGCTATGTTGTTTTGCTTTTCCATAACTCCACGATAATAGCAAAATTGATTTAAATTGACAATAGCGCCCGGCAATGCTAATCTTATTTTTTATGAAAGATAAAATTCATCCCCAATATTTTCCCAAAGCCAAAGTAAAATGTTCGTGCGGTAATGCTTTTAGCGTCGGTTCCACAAAACCGGAAATTAATGTTGAAATTTGCTCAAAATGCCACCCATTTTATTCCGGAAAAGAAAAATTGATTGACACAGCCGGCCGGGTTGAAAGATTTAAAAAACGACTTGAAAAAACTACTAAAAAA
>LCEQ01000020.1 GCA_000994805.1 Candidatus Azambacteria bacterium GW2011_GWA2_42_9
TGGTTAGGACGGCAGGTTTTCATCCTGTAAACGCGGGTTCGATTCCCGCTGGGGTCATATGAAAATTTTAGGGATTGAAACTTCTTGCGATGATACCGCCGCGGCGGTGATAGAAGCGGAAGGCGGTCACCTTGGGCAACCGCGCTTTTCTGTTTTATCAAATGTTTCCCATTCTCAAATCGCGATTCATAAAAAATTCGGCGGCGTCGTTCCCAATCTTGCTTCCCGCGCCCATCTTCAAAAAATCATCCCCACAATCAAATCCGCACTATTGATGTCCGACATCAATAGTGATGAGATAGATTTAATTGCGGTAACGAGAGGGCCGGGGCTTGCGCCATCGCTTTTGGTCGGCATCAATTTCGCCCGCGCTTTGGCCTACAAATGGCAAAAACCGATTATCGGCGTAAACCACATGGATGGTCATATCTACTCTAATTGGCTGACAAATAAAATTACTGAATTTCCCGCCTTAATTCTTATCGTTTCCGGCGGACACACCGAATTGGTTTTAATGAGGGACTATGGTAAATACAAAATTATCGGCCAGACGCTTGACGATGCCGCCGGCGAATGTTTTGACAAGACCGCGCGAATTTTGGGTCTAGAATTTCCCGGTGGACCTGCAATCGCTCGGCAAGCCGAGCGATGGAAATCCCAAATCCGAAATCAGAAACTCGAAACAAATACTAAATACCGGGTAAAATTGCCTCGGCCGATGATAAACTCTGCCGACTATAATTTTTCTTTTTCGGGACTTAAAACCGCCGCTTTATATTTATATAATGATCTGGTGAAAAAATACTCTGTTTCTAAAATCCGGCCGGCTCTTGCTTATGAAATTCAAAATGCCACTATTGACGTTCTGGTTTTTAAAACCTTGAAAGCTACGAGAAATTTCAATCCGAAATCGGTAATGATCGCCGGGGGTGTTTCGGCAAATAAAAAATTGCGGGAAGAAATGGCGGAAAAATTAAAACCCTACAAGATTCCTCTATTTATTCCTGAACTTTCTTATACCACCGACAATGCCGCAATGATCGCCGCCGCCGGATATTTCAACTATTTTAAACGGAAACCGGCCAAAAATTCTTGGAAAAATATCGCGATGGATGCTAATCTTAAGTTATAAATATGATCCCAAAAGAACTTAATTCGGCGTACGATCCGAAAAAAACCGAAAACAAAATCTACAAGCTCTGGGAAAAATCGGGTTACTTTAGTCCTGACAAACTGCCGGGGAAAAGAACCAAAAAATTCTCCGTGATGATGGCGCCGCCGAATATCACCGGTTCGCTCCATATGGGCCATGTTTTGGAAAATACCGAGGTTGATATTTTAGTGAGAATGAAAAGAATGCGGGGCTTTAAAACGCTTTGGCTTCCGGGCATAGATCATGCCGGTATTGCCGGACAAAATGCTGTTGAGAAAGAACTCCGCAAACAAGGAATCCGGCGTCATGACCTCGGCCGGGAAAAGTTTCTGGAGAAAATGTGGGAATGGAAATCAAAATATGAACACGTTATTTTAGACCAGCTTAAAAAAATCGGGGTGTCATCTGACTGGTCGCGCACTCGTTTCACCATGGATCCCAATATCAATACAGCTATTCAGAAAGCATTTATACATTATTACAAAAAAGATTGGATTTATCGCGGCGAGCGGGTAATCAATTGGTGCCAAAGATGCGGAACGGGAATTTCTGATCTGGAAATGGAATATAAAGAAGAAAAAGGGAAACTTTATCATATAAAATATCCATTAGCCCTTCGACCCGCTTCGCAGAAGCTTCAGCGAGGCGAGCAAGCTCAGGGCGACAATGATATAATCATTGTCGCAACTACCCGTCCCGAAACGATGCTTGGTGACACGGCAGTGGCAGTTAATCCTAAAGATAGCCGGTATAAAAATCTTGTCGGCAAAGAGGCTGTTCTGCCGATCCAGAATCGGAAAATTCCGATTATCGCCGATATAAGTATTGATATGAAATTCGGGACCGGCGCAGTAAAAGTCACGCCGGCTCATGATGTCACTGATTTTGAGATTTCCCAACGCCATAATTTGCCAAAAGTCCAGATTATCAACGAAAGAGGAATAATGACCGCCGAAGCCGGAAAGATCTGCGAGGGGTTTAAAGCCGGCGAATGCCGCGAGAAAGTAATTGAAAAACTTGGAGAACTCGGCCTTCTCCAAAAAATTGAAGATTATACCCACAACGTCGCTTATTGCGAACGCTGTAGCGCCAAAATTGAACCACGTCTCTCAAAACAATGGTTTTTAAAAATGTCAGAATTGGCAAAATTAGCCATTGGGGCGATTAAAAATAAAGAAACCATTATCATTCCAAAAAAATGGGAACGTGTTTTAATTGACCGACTGAAAAATGAACGGGATTGGAACATCTCCAGGCAGCTTTGGTGGGGCCATAAAATCCCGATTGAGGGGGAAAATGACGTCCTTGATACTTGGTTTTCTTCCGCCTTGTGGCCCTTTGCGACGCTTGGCTGGCCCAAAAAAACTAAGGATTTAAAAAATTATTATCCGACGGATTTTATCACATCGGCGAGAGACATTCTAAACATTTGGATTGCAAAAATGATTTTTTCCGGCAAAGAATTCATGGGCAGGTCGCCTTTTAAAATCGCTTATATTCACGCCACGATTTTAAACAAAGAAGGCAAGAGGATGTCTAAATCGCTTGGAACCGGCGTTGACCCTTTGGAACTTATTGAAAAATACGGCGCCGACGCCGTTCGGTTCGGAATCATCTACCAAAATCTCGGCAACCAAGATATCCGGTTTAACGAAAACGCAATGATTACCGGCAAAAAATTTGCCAATAAAATATGGAACGCAACCCGTTTTGTGCTGATGGCACAAAACGGTAAATTCGAAATTCGAAATTCGAAATTCGAAAAAAATTCAAAATTAAAAATTAAAAATTCAAAATTAACAGAAGCAGATAAAAAAATTCTTAATGGTCTTAAAAAAACAACGGCCGAGGTAAACAATTTAATTGAAAAATACGAATTTGGGAAAGCGCTTCATTTGCTTTATGATTTTTTCTGGCATGAATATGCCGACGTTTACATCGAAGCTGTCAAAAAACAGCTAAATCGGGAGGTTATTCTAAAAGTACACATCGACCTTCTTAAATTACTCCATCCTTTTATGCCGTTTATCACCGAAGAGCTTTGGGGGATGTTTGATAAAAAAGGATTACTTATAATTGAAAAGTGGCCCAACTAAATGTTTTTACAAGAACCACTATCCTTAATATCCGTCCTGATTTTGGCCGTTCTGCCGAGTTTGATCTGGCTGTTTTTTTATTTGAAAGAAGATGATCATCCCGAACCGAAATATTGGCTTTTTATAATTTTTTTAATCGGCATTGCTTCGGCTCCCTTGGTTATTTTTTTAGAGATGGTTTTTGTAAAAATTTTTCATTATTTTCAATTTTCTTACCTGACAGAAAACGCTTTTCTTTTGATAACCATCGCTCCTTTCATTGAAGAGATGGTCAAATACGGTATTGTCCATCTGTCCTTAAACAAAAATCCGGTCTTAGACGAACCGGTGGACGCGATGATTTACGTTATTTCCGCCGCCCTGGGTTTCGCGGCGATAGAAAACGCTTTGGCGATTTTTTCATTCGTGCCTTTTGGCGCGCCGAATTATCTTAATGCGGCTTTTAATTTTGTATCTTTAAGATTCATAAGCGCCACCGCCCTTCATGGCTTGGCTTCGGGCATTATGGGATACTTTTTTGCCTATTATTATTTTTTCAAAAAAGACGTCCGTTTAATTTTTGCCGGTCTTTTTATTGCCACCGTTTTTCATGGCCTTTACAATTTCTTTATAACCCAAGCGGGGGAAACTTCCTCAGTTTTTTTAACCGGCGTTGTTTTGGGATGTGCCGCGATTTTGGTGATATATTTATTTAATCGCTTGAAACACTACAAAATTTATCAACAAGCAGCCGTTGACATAGCGGTAGAACGTAAAATATAATTAGCATATAAAATTATGTTCGGACCCAAACAAGAAGAACCAAAAAAAAGCAATGACTGGACGGCCGAAACCGAGGGCCAGCTCTCAATTGACGTTTTTCAGACGCCTTCCGATATTGTTATTAAATCAACCATCGCCGGGGTCAAACCCGAGGATCTGGATATTGCCATCACCAACGACATGGTTACCATCCGCGGCCGGCGGGAAGCCGAGGACTCAATCGAAAAAGACCATTATTTCTACCAGGAATGTTACTGGGGACCGTTTTCAAGATCGGTAATTCTGCCGGTTGACGTTGAAACCAATAA
Organism: Candidatus Azambacteria bacterium GW2011_GWA2_42_9; assembly: GCA_000994805.1. Taxonomy (GTDB): domain Bacteria; phylum Patescibacteriota; class Minisyncoccia; order UBA10092; family UBA10092; genus GWA1-42-19. The sequence goes on from LCEQ01000020.1 coordinate 4,320, forward strand.
ATCAATGGCCACTTTAAAAAACGGGGTGCTGACGATAAAACTTCCAAAATCGGAAAAAATCAAAACCAAAAAAATAGAAATACAGCATCACGAAGAATAAAGATAGCCCCGACCGAAGTCGGGGCTATTTGTTAATATCATTAACCTTATTCCAGGCCTCATATCTGGAGACCACCTGAATCGGCGCTACCGATTCAGCTTTTAATTTGTTAATGCGATTGATATCAGAAACCACATCAAAAATCAAAAACACAACAATAAACAATGTGATGACCAATATAATCCGTTGCATTTGGCCTCCTTTTTAGGTTTGTGGTTTAAGTTTTATATATTTTACACAATTATCCTAAACTTGTCAAGGATTTACCCCTTATTGTATAATTTTTATATTTGGGCAGGTGGCGGAATTGGTATACGCGCATGCCTTAGGAGCATGTTCCGAAAGGATTGGGAGTTCGAGTCTCCCCCTGCCCATTAAAAAACATAAACAAAAACCCCGCCCATTTGACCCGCTTCGCAGAAGCTTCAGCGAGGCGAGCAAGCTCAGGGCGAGGTTTTTGTTTTAGGCCTCTATAAATTTTTAAAATCTTCCTCTCAGGAAAATCTCCCTCTCAGGAGGGTATCAAGAAACGGTTGAACAGAAAACGCTAAAATTGCCACCACGATGCCGATAATGGAATAAAGCAGCATGCTTTTGGCTTTCTTTTGGGCCGCTTCGCTGGCGCCGCCCGCGAGATACAAGATCGCCGACCACAAAAGCATAATCAAAGCCACGGTCATAATAACTCCGCCGGTCCAGTTCAAAATGGTGCTGACCAATCTGGTTATATCCGCCGGGCTGGTGATAATCGGTCCAGGCACTTCCCCAGGAATTCCAATTGCTAATACAATAAGAGGCAAAAGGGCAAATCCCGCTCCGATTCCCACACCAATCTTTTTAATGAAATCTTTTTTCATAAATTATTTTTTAATATTAATTTTTTAATTTAAAATCGACCGCTTAAAATATTTTGTATTAACAAGGTAACGCCTTTGGCCAGAAGCAAAACCGTGAGCCCGATAACGGCGTACCACAAGGTTTGCCTGGCTTTAGTTACTTGATCCTTGCTGCCGCCGCTTGTCATAAAAAGGAAAGCCGCCCAAAGAACCACTATCACGGCGATGGTTGACCCGATACCCAAAAGCCAGGTGGCGATTGAGTCAATCAGCTCGGTGATGCTTTCTGCTTCCAAAGGATTGGGAATGGTGATGCCGACATTGGTGGTCTGGGTCTGCGGCTGGCTTGGCTGGGTCGGAGAAGTTTCCGGCAAATCATTACCTGGGCCCGTACCTTTTAATGTGCCATTAGGATTTACTTCTAGAACCAACTAACATTATACCAAAAAATAAGAAAAAAAGTAAAAATAATTTTAATTTCATAATATTTTTATTATATTACATAAAACCTTATCTAACAAACACAACGTCCCAATGACTACTCTCTCTCGCATAAATTGTGCCGTCTGGCGCGCGATATTGTTGGGCGCCGTCATCTCTTTTCCCAATATAATTTGCGCTGTCCCTGATATATTTATCGAGAGCTGGGTTAGGATTAAAATCTAATTTATTACCGCTACCGTGGCTAATTACTCCTTTAGCGTGGCCAAGTTCTGTTCCGCCGTTTATTTCTAACGAACAATTACAGGCCTTCTTTAATTCTATTGTCGCTTCTATAGTTGTGGTCTTGATGCCTTCAAGCGAAGTACAGCCACCGGGAACACTTTGATAACTTACGCCGGTTGGGCAAGCGCCCTTATTTACGGAAATACCGGCTTGTTGAAGCTGATTTCTCGCGTCCTGTTCACTAAGTGTCGCTTTAGTAATGGGTGGCACGGTAGAAGAAACGGGAGGCGTTTGGGAAGATTGTTGATTTTCCGTGGTGCTTTCTTGCGAAGGTTGCGACACGGTTACACTGCATTGGACTTGATTCCAGGGCTTGGGGAAAACCGCCGGGTTGGCAACGATATTAACAATGGTGTTTAAAACCAGCCAAGATCCCAGAATCCAAGCGATGCCCCAAACCAAAAGCCATAGCTTGCTTTTGGCGTCCTGAATTATTTTTGGCGAGCCGCCGGAAAAGAAAAACAGGAAAGCAACATACATTGCCATAAGCATCGCCAAAGGCGCCGAAACAAAAAGAATGAAATTAATGATATTTTGAATCAGTTTATAAAAATCGCAGACCGTGCACATCCGGTAGCCGGTGTAGCTTGTCCCGCAAGGCACGATGCCTTTCAGAAAATCAAGATTAAGATCCTCTTTAAAAAACGGTTCTTCGGAAAATTCGGAAATTTCGGGGACTGCGGAAATTTCAGGATTTTCAGGAGCTTTAGGAACCAAAGGAAAGAATTGCCCCGAAGGGACAATGGAAGGAACGATGGGAGAAAATGATTGCGATTGATTTACCCCCGCTTTTTTATTTTCTCCAATCACCGTTATAAAAGCGCTGGTGGCATTATTATTTTCATTGATTTCCGAGGACAAATTAGTGTCATCAACCAGTAATTTAATTGAATAACCCGGCGCTTGGGCAGAAGAAATATTACAGAGATTGGAATAGCCGACGCCCAAAAGATTCGGGCCGCGTTCAAACATCTGGTTTGGACTTAAAGCGGGCGCGTCAAAACCGCATAACACGGCATTATCCTTGGTCAATAATATATGAAACGGATTGGCCGGCTGATTGCCAATATTTTTAACCCTGAAACCAACATTTAAAAAGTTGCCGCTATATACTGGAGTTGGAGACCACCAAAGATCCGCGGGAGCAAGGTCGGAACCGTTAGTTTGCGCCTGCGCCGCCGAGACAAATAATAAAAAGCTGATAATAAATATCATTATTTTTTCATTAAAAATGTAACTTTGGCCGCGGCATCCGAAAGCGCATCAGCCGGTTTCTCGCCCCGCAGCACCACCATATTAATCATTTCTTTAAAAATTTTTTCTGTTTCCAGCGGATCGGCTTGATACCAATTTACGGCCGACAGTATTTCTTCGGCGAAAACCCCGAGATCGGCAGACAACTGCTCTTCGGCAATAACATCCCTTCTGGCCGCCGGCCGCAGAACCGTGTTGGCAAAATAACCGTTAATGTCTTTTCTCGTTAAATAAATTAAAAACTTCCAAGCCGCTTCGGAATTTTTTGAAGCCCCGGGCACGGCATAGCCCCAATAGTCAGCGTAATTAACGGCTTTAGTCGCGCCGGTCGGCTGAGGCATCTTGGCAATGCCTAATTTTAGATTCGGCGCCTTCTTTTTTATTTCGGGAATCGCCAGGGCATAATCAAAAATAACGGCGGTCTGTCCGGAAATAAAAGCGTCTAAAGAATTGTGCTGGTTGTTGTTCCAGCTGTAAACCGCCGATTTAGGATTTGCAAAGTCGGTATAAAAACGCAAGGCCGATTCGCCGGGGAGAAACGATTCGCTGCCGACCCTGACACTTTGGTCAAAGGCCGCCTCCGCGCCGTCATCGCTTGTCATTTTAGTTCCCACCTGCATCATCAGCAAACTCAAAATATCGGCGGAGTGATTAATATTATCGGCCGCGCCCAAAGCTACGCCGGATTTCGTTAAATTGCCGGACTTATCTTTTGAAGAGAGCTTCTGGACGACTTTAATAAATTCGTCCCATGTCTTGGGCGGCGTTGCTATGCCGGCGGTGTTGAATAGGTCCTTGTTGTAAATCATTGCCAAAACATCGGTCCAAACCGGCAGGGCGTACACTTGATTTTTGGAAACAAAGTTCGTCGTGGCCACGTCGGGAAAGGTCTCTTGAAACTCCTTAAGCGCCATCAAGCCGACTGGCAAAAGCGATATTTTGTTGCCGTGCTTAGGAAGCCATGACGAGTGAAACATTATAATATCGGGGCGTTTGCCGGAAGCGAGCGCTTCAATAAAATCCCTTTCATAAGTGTCGGAGTTCATTTGGACATAATTAAAAGAAATGTTCGGATTGTCTTTTTGATAAGCGTCAAAAATCGGGCGCCAGACGTCCAGTCCGTCAAAAAGCCCCCAAAATTCTAATTCGGTTTTAGCTCCCTGGCCGGGCCGGGAACCGGGTAAAATCCCCAAAAACACCGACGCCAAAAGCAAAATAATAACAATGATGGCGCCAGCCATAATCAGCATTCCGCGAGTTATTTGGTATGTTCCTATGTTCATTAATTTTATTTTTTAAAAACGAATCCGTAATGGTGGCTGCCGGCGTCAATTGGTTTAAGTTCGTTAAAACCGGCGGGTAAAATTATCTGTTTAATGTCTTCCTCGCGAAGACGATGTTCTTTTTGGGGGCCAAGCGGGGTGTACGGCTTCCATTCAATAACCGCCAGCCGGCCGCCGGATTTTAATATTCTGTGCGCCTCTTTAATCAGCGCTTGTTTGTCGGGGACTTGAAAAAGGACGTTGGCGATAAAAACCAGGTCGCAGGAACTATCCGGCAAAGTGGAGCCGTTCATTTTTTCCAAGTTGCCGTGAATCGCTTTGATGTTTAAAAAACCCTCAAGCTTGGCCCGCGATCTTATGGCCTCTATGGCCTGAGGCAAAACATCAATGGCAAAAACCTGGCCGGAAGGACCGATAATTTTCCCGAAAGCAACGCTAAAAAATCCGTGCCCGGCGCCAAAATCGGCAATCACCATGTCCGGTTTTACGTCAATCTGGGAAATAATTTTTTCCAGATTCAAGAAACTTGTTTCAGCCATATTGGTAATATTACAACAATCCCGTTTTCACGTCATTCCCCGCTATCCCCAATAAGACCGCAGCATGTTAATTGAAAAACTAAGCAGAAATGTAGACAATAATACTTTAATCACGTTAACCCTCCTTTGGGAAATTATTTTCTTTTATCTATTCGAAATCTTTTGGTTTTAGTTCTTCTTCAATTTCTTTTTCCGCCGACGGTTCCGTTTCAATCCCCGATTGTTCCATGGGCGATTCTTCAATTCCTTCTTTTATGCCTTCTTCGCGCGCTTCTTCGGCCAATTCTTTTTCAGCCACCCTTGCGGCTTCTTCAATAATTCCTTTTTCTTCAATTTTTTCTTCTACCACTTCCTCTTTTGATTCCGGTTTTGCTTCGGCAATAATTTTCGGTTTTAATAATTCTTGCGCCGATTTGAAAATTTTTTCTGCGGTTTTTTCGCCAATGCCCTCAACTTCGGTTAACTTGTCAACCGAAGAATTTAAAATATCTTCCGGTGTGTTAAATCCGGCGTCATGGAGTAACTGAGCGGTTTTTTCGCCAACGCCCGCCAAATCTTCCAGCAATGCCCCTTCTTTAAGACCTTCGGAAGTTAAGGTGGCGCCAGCAACGTCAATTTTCCATCCCGTCAATTTGGCCGCCAATCTTACATTCTGGCCGGCTTTTCCTATGGCCAAAGATAATTGATTTTCCGGGACATAAACTTTTGCCGTGTGGCGGCGCGGCATCATTTCAATTTTGGTGACTTTAGCTGGAGACATGGCATTGGCAACAAAAATTTCCGGATCTTCAGACCATTCAATAATATCAATTTTTTCGCCGCTAAGTTCGGAAATAACGGCAGCAACGCGCGTGCCCTTTTGGCCGACACAGGAACCAACCGGATCAACGCCCTCTTCATTGCTAGCTACCGCAATTTTGGTGCGGTTGCCGGCTTCGCGGGCAATTGATTTTATTTCAACCGTGCCGGCGCCGATTTCGGGAACTTCCAATTCAAAAAGCCGAGAAATCATCTTGGGATGAGAGCGTGATAAAACTATTCCGGGCCCTTTGGGATCAGAATTAACAGATAAAATATAAAACTTCATTCTGGTGCCGATATAATATTTCTCAGAAAAAACCTGCTCTTCTTTTGGAAAAATGGCAATAGTTTTGCCTAAATCAATAAACGTATTATGGGTTTCAACGCGCTGGATGATGCCGCTTACAAGTTCGCCTTCCTTGTCTTTATATTCATTCCAAACCGCTTCGCGCTCGGCTTCGCGAATTCTTTGGATAATGACTTGTTTGGCGGTCTGAGCGGCGATACGGCCGAAATCTTCACGGGTTTCCAAGACAAATTCCAGTTCATCGCCAGACGCGGCGTCTTTTCCGCCCTTGGCGGATATTTTTTTTGCCTCATCAATCATAATATGCCGCTCTTCGTTAAAGCGTATCTTTTTCTCGCCTTCCTTGCCCCCCATAGCTTCAGCGAAGGAGGGTTCGGTCTCATCGTTTTCCTCTTCTTCCGGTTTCAACATTGATTCGTCAACAACGATTTTTATCTGGAAAAACTTAATATCGCCGGTTTTCGGATTGAATTTTGCCCGGATAATTTGCCCCTTTTCCCCGTATTCTTTTTTATACGCCGCGGCTAAGGCCATCTCAATCGTTTCAATGATTTTTTCTTGCGAGATTCCTTTTTCTTCGGAAATTTGGCCCAAAGCCGAAGCTAATTGTTTTAAATCCATATTTTTACATAAAGGCCCGCGCTCCGGCGGACCCAAAAAATCATTACTGAATTAACTTATTCAGTTTATATCAATTCAAAAAATTTGTCAAGAAAAAAAACCCCTGCCACGGCAGAGGTATTAGTATTTTAACTGAATCCGGTTTAAGGCCTTAATGGCCTCCGGCGCGACAATTTGGAGGCGCTCCGGCTTTAAATTACTATTATCATTGACCAGCGCATATACGTTGAAGTGAAAATTAAAGCTATTGAAAGAACCCTTTAGGCTGCCATCGGCCTGAATTTCCCAAAATACTTGGCCCTTCCGGCGCGAAGAAATTCCGATAATAAATTCCAAGTCGTAGCCATTCTTAATAAACTGTTCAATGTCAAAATCACTCATAATGACTAGTGGCTTACAATCACCCCATTCGGGATGAGAATGAAAGTCGCCAAGGTGTTTGGGAAACATTGGATTAATAAGCTCTCGAAACCTTTGAAACCTTCGCTTGGTTCGCCTTGTCCATTCAACTTCCGTATTCAGGCGCCTTCGCAGCCCGGCAATAGAAATTGCGTCAGTAACTAAAAAATAATTTCTTTTTGCTGTTGGCCGGTAGCCTAAAACAAAACCAAGGCATTCTTTCTTAAATACCTCGAAAGTCGACCAAATCATGGCAAATAACGCTTCCTTCCTTATATGAACGGTGGGGAGCATTTTTATCACCCCTCTCTCGCCATTTGTTAAAAAACAATATTTTTCAATTCTTTAAATCTCCTATTTTTTACAAAAATTGTCAATAAAAAATATCCTGCGACGCAGGATATTTTTTGGATGTGCCCGGGGCGGGATTTGAACCCGCACGGCCTTGCGGCCACATCCCCCTCGAAGATGCGAGTCTGCCAATTTCTCCACCCGGGCATATTAAATTTACGCCGCTGACGCTTCTTCGGTTGATACTGCTTCCGATGTTTCTTGTTTTTCCGTCGGAGCAATAGCTTCCGCCAGCTCAACTTGTTTCATTTTGGCTTTTTTGCCGACGCGGCCCCGCAAATAATAAAGCTTGGCCCGGCGGACTTTAGCTTGCGATAAAACTTCAATTTTATCAATGGTCGGCGCGTGAAAAGGGAAAATTCTTTCAACGCCTATGCCGCTTGAAATCTTGCGGACGGTAAAAGTCGCCGGCTTGCCCCGGCCGTGTTTAATCGCAATAACAACGCCCTCAAACGCCTGCAAGCGCTCTTTATCGCCTTCTTTGACTTTCTGAGAAACCCGAACCTTCATGCCCGATTTCAATTCCGGAATGTTCTTTTTCAGATTTTTTTGATTGAATAATGCGAATTTGTCCATATTATTCGCTGATTATTGACTATTTTTCTAATTTAGTCAATGTCTGCTCTAAATCCGGCGGCAAATCGGTTTCCAATGCCAGTTTCCTGCCAGATGGTAAACTGAAGCTTAAATAATACGCGTGGAGAAATTGTCTCCCTACGGGAGATCTCCCGAAGGGAGAGCGCTTTCCATAAAGTTTATCGCCAACAACCGGATGACCGATTGATGCCATATGTACACGAATCTGATGCATCCGGCCGGTCTTGGGATAAACTTCGACCAAAGAAAATTCCCGATATTTTTTTATCACTTTATATTCGGTGATAGCAAGTTTTCCGGCAATTTTATTATTTTGGTTTTTTTCCGGACGGACAACCATTCTTTTTCTAAAGTCCTTTATGGACCTGGTAAGTTCAGATTTTATTTCCCCTTTTTCATTTTTAATAAGACGACCCCATACTAAAGCAAAATATTTTTTGATAACTTTCCCCTCCTGCCATTCTTTTTTTAAAAATTCAAAAGTTTTTTGATTTTTAGCAACAACTAAAAGCCCGGAGGTGTCTTTATCAAGGCGATGAATTATGCC
>LCEQ01000021.1 GCA_000994805.1 Candidatus Azambacteria bacterium GW2011_GWA2_42_9
CGAAAGTGAATGAAAATCAAAAAATAATTTTAGAAATCAGAGCCGGCGCCGGCGGTGAAGAAGCCGGTCTTTTTGCGTCCCAGTTGTGGCGGATGTATCGGCGTTTTGCCGAAAAAAGAGGTTTTAAAACAGAAATTTTAGACGCCTCAGAATCAACCTCGGGCGGAATAAAAACCTTAGTATCTCAAATTTCCGCCAAAGGCTTTAATATTTATGATCTGTTTAAATATGAATCGGGAGTCCACCGGGTCCAGCGGATCCCCAAAACGGAAAAAAGCGGCCGGGTTCACACTTCAACGATTTCGGTGGCAATACTTAAACCTGTCGCCGAAACCGAAATCAAAATTGAACCGAAGGACTTAAGAATAGATACTTACCGTTCCTCGGGAGCCGGTGGCCAGAACGTAAACAAGGTAGAGACCGCCGTAAGAATCACCCACCTGCCTACGGGCATTGTTGTGTCTTGCCAGACCCAGCGTTCCCAATTGCAAAACCGCGAAAAGGCCTTGATGATACTGCGGGCCAAATTGGCCGCCGCAGAATGGGAAAGAGTTACGGGAGCAATCACAGCAGAAAGACGCGCCCAAATCGGATCGGCTGAAAGATCTGAAAAAATAAGAACCTATAATTTTCCTCAGGACAGAATCACCGACCATCGCATCGGAAAATCCTGGCATAACGTTGAAAAAATTTTGGATGGAAACTTGGAACCAATTGTTGAAGCGCTCGCTCAAAACTTAAAATAACCCCGCAGCTGCGGGGTTATTTACTCTGATTCAAAATGTCAATGTTTTTCTGAATTCGGGCCGCTTCGGCCATAACATTATTAGCGTAAATCCGAGCGGTTAAAGAGCGGTTCCAGCGGCCGCCGGCGATATAGATTTTTGCCGCCTTGCTTTCGGCCGCGTAGGTTTGTTTGTCGGCGCCGGATTCGGCTAACATAATTCCGGAAGCAGTAAAAGCGTCTTCAATATTCCAAGGCGAAGGCGGCCGGTGGCCGGTTAAATTGGCGATCGCCGCCTCGTATAAAAGCCAGGTCGTCGGCAAAAATTGCGCCGGCCCCATGGCTCCGCCCCATCCGTAGTAAGGCTTTTTAGAAACCGGTGTAGAATCAGGATTGAGTCCTAAAGCGCCGGTTATTTTTTTGAAAGCGTTAAAATCCCGCGGATGCATATCGGTCTGCCACGTTCCCTTGCCGACATTACCGCCCCAATCCGATTCAATTTTTAAAATTGCCATAAGAAAAGCTGAACGAACGCTGGTGCGTTGAGAAGCGGGAAGAGCGCGGCTCAACGCTTCTTCAAAAGTCATCTTGAATCCCATGGCTAAGTTATACGGCTGATTTTTAATAACTTCTATATCGGCTCGCGTTTTGGCGATTAACTGCTGATAAATTTTTTCCTGGCCTTTCGTCTCTTCAAGCAGTTTTTGTTTATCTTTTTTTGCCCCTTGGAGCACGGCTTTTTGCTTGTTTTGAATGCGCTTTAGTTGTTCCTGTTCGGCCTTGTCATCCTCCAAGTCCTCCTTTTCTTTTATAAGTTTTTCCTTAAGCTCTTTTATTGTTTCCAGGGTTTCCTGTATTTTACTTTGGACATTATTTAAAGAATTAAAATCGTTAAAAAAATCAGAGAACTTGTCGTTTTTAAGCAAAAATCCCAAAAGGGAACTGCCATCGCTATACGCCACTTGCCTTAAATATTGAGCCAAAAGGATATTCTGCTCTTTTATTTCTTTTTCTTTTTGGGCGATGCCGGCTTCTTTCCCGCCGATAGCCGATGCCAGTTGTTTTATAGTCAGGTTGGTAGCGTCAATTTCTGCCTGAGATTGTTTTATCTGCAATTCAAAAATAGAAATCTGGTTGGCCAAATTTTGAGCTTCCGATTGTTTTTTTTGGATTTGCTGATTATATTGTTCAATCGAGGCCTCGAGCTGCCTGATTTTATCGTCCCTTTCATCGGCAAAAACCAAAACCGGCAAAAAAAGAATCAGTAAAAAAATTATTTTTTTCATGCCTCTGTTTTGATTTTTTCTTCTTCTCTTTCCTTGGCTTTTTCCTCGGTTTCAACCTTGATTTCCTCAACTTTTTCTTCCACCGCGCCGGACAAGGCCTCAAGTTCGGCTTCTGACCTTGGTGGGATAATTGATGCCACCGAGGTTTCAATATTTTCCAACGCTTCAATATTTTTCGGCAAATTAACGTCCTGAATTAAAATATTATCGTCAAACGTCTTAAGGTTAGAAATATCAACTTGAATTTCATGAGGTAAATCCGCGGGCAGAGCCCTTACTTCAAGTTCCTGCATGGCCTTAACCAAAACACCGCCGAGCTCGTTTACGGCCGGCGATGAACCAACAAAGTTTAGCGGCACTTTTTTTATAATTTTTTCGTCCATTTTGACTTCATAAAAATCAACGTGCTTTATTTCGTTGGTCATCGGATCGCGAGCCGTGTCATAAATTAAAACATTTTTCGGTTTATCATCAATAAACAGTTTTATTAAAGTCGTTTCACCGGCCATTTTAAAAATTTTATTGAACTCTTTTGCGTTCACCGTTATCGACAGGCCGGAATCTTTTCCCCCATAAACAACGGCCGGAACAAGACCCTTGTCCCTTAAGGTTTTGACTTTTTTGCCCAAAATATTTCTTTTTTCACTTTTTAATTCCAGAGTCGTCATTTTTATCAAAATTTAATATGCCCCTTAAACTAACATAAAGTTTAATTTAAATCAACTCAAAAGATTTAGCGGGTTTCTGCCTTCAAGCGCTTCTATTATATTAGCCGCCGCCAGTTCGGACATTTTTGATCGGGTTTCTTCGGTCGCCGAAGCGATATGGGGCGTTAAAATGACATTATCAAGAAGCAGAAGTTCCGGCGTTATTTTCGGTTCAAATTCAAAAACATCTAAAGCCGCGCCTTTTATCGTCTTATTAGCCAGCGCAATGGCTAACGCCGCTTCGTCAATAACCGGACCGCGAGAAGTGTTAACAAGATAAGCGGCCGGTTTCATAAGCTTTAACTTTTCGGCATTAATCAAATGGCGCGTGGTTTCAAGAAGCGGTACGTGAATAGAAATAAAATCCGATTGTTTTAATAAATCATCAAGCGGCAGATAAATGGCGTTAAATTCTTTCTCAAATTCCTCGTTTCTGTTCACATCGTTGTATAAAACCTTCATATCAAACCCACTTACCGCGTGGTGAGCAACACGCGAACCGATGCGGCCAAGACCAACAACGCCCAAGGTCTTGCCTGATAAATCGTTTCCCAATAGAAGCATTGGGGCCCAGCCGACATATTTTCCCGCTCGCGCGAATTTGTCGGACTCGGGAATTCGATGGGCAATTGAGAGCATTAAAGCAAAGGCGTGTTCGGCGACAGTGTCGGTTAAAACCCCCGGTGTATTAGCAACCATAATCCCCCGCTTTTTGGCTTCTAGAGTATCAATATTATCAAAGCCGACGGCCATGTTGGCAATAATTTTAAGCTGCGGCCCGAAAGCATCCATCACTTCACTGTCAACTTTGTCAGTCAAGAGGCAGTAAAGCGCGTCATAATTTTGCCCCTTCAGCGCGCCAATCAATTCTTCTTTGGTTAAAACCCTGTCTTCAGGATTAACGGCAACTTCATATCCTTTAGATTTTAGCGCTTCAATCCCGCTTTGCGGAACCATTCTTGTTACATAGATTTTTGCCATATTTTTATATTAACATATTTATATTCAATTTTATAAGAAATCTATTTTAAAAGACGGGCAGCGAGAGCAAAATGGAAAAAATACCGGTTTAAATCATTAAGCGATGTTTTATATTCTTTGCCGCCCAAAATGGCGTCGCATAATAACTCTCGGGCTCGGACGATCTCTTTCAACCGATTCTTCCAGCGAGGATCGCAAATTGTTAAATCTAAAAGTTCCAATGCTCTATAAATAGCATTTTCGTATGATTTTTGATCCTTATCGCGCCAATTAAGAGCGCGGCTTGTTTCACCGCCAATATTTCCCAATTGCTCAAGCAAAGAAAGTTTTTGCCAGCCGCCAGCCGCCAAATTTGTATGTTGAATGGCCACAATTGTTATAAAATTAATTTATTAATTATATCTTTAATTTTTCTTTGAATATCCAAACTTTCAACGCCTCTGGATCTATTATTCTGCGATGGCCTTATATTAATCATTGAATCAAATTCAATAAAATCACCATTGGATTTATCAGTGTGAAAATTTATTCCCCATAAATTTTCTTGGAGCGACCCATTCTGTAAAAGCAGGGCCTCTTCGTCAGCGTGGAGTTCGCCGCCAATAGCCATAATTTCTTTTTCAACATCAACCACGGCCTTCACAAAATCGCCAAATTGATTCTTGGCGATATCTTTAAGTTCTTTTCTAGAAATTGTATCTTTAACAATTTTGATAGACATAAATTAAATCTAACACATTTTTACCCTCCATGGCACTTTTTATACTTTTTCCAAACAACATCCTTACATTCTCAAGTTTGTAAGGATGTTTATTCCCCATAACACTTCTGAATTTATTTTTGCATCCGCAGGAATTTCTCTATCGTCTCTATGTCTCTCAAGTCTTTTTCTCTGCCATTCTGTTTTTTCCATTCAAGAACTTTTTCCAATCTTACGAACGGAAGTTTATCAATAATTTCCGCTTCTCTAATTAATCGCTCGATATCCCATCTCCCGGGACCCCAATCTTTCCATAATTCCACACCGCCGTTTGCCAGATATAATGTTCCATTGTTGAATTTTTTTGTTTCCCAATTTTCTTTATCTTGGTATTCGTTCCATAAATCTTCCGTGACAATAATATCTATGTCGTGGCAATCTTTTAGCCCCCTAATACCCAATGGCGCGCTACCGAATAGAGCGTATTTGCCTATCGGTAATTTTAGCTCTTTTACTTTTTGGAATAAGTCATTATTGCTCATATTATTTCTAATAACACTTCTGCTTTTTCAATAGCCAAATTGATTTTTAGCGATATTTATTAATTCCTCCTTAGATATTGAATCATTTACGATTTTTATCATGTCACAATTTATATTTTATTTATACTTTCGAAAATTTTTAGTTTTTCTTCTATGACTTTTTTCATTGCTTCAATGGAAGGGGTTAAAATTTTATAAGGCGTTGTTTCTTCTGGTTTTTCTTTTATTGTCTCCTTCAGTGCTTCGGTAAAAGCCACGCGGATTTCGGTGTTTATATGTACCACCGAAATTCCGGAGTCAATTGAATTTTTAAAATCAGCCTCGCTCATTCCCGAACCGCCGTGTAAAACCAGATAAATATTATCGCCAACGGCTTTCTTAATTTCGGCAATTCGCGCGAAATATAACTTCGGCGCGTTAGCGGCAATACCATGGATATTGCCCACCGCCGGCGCCAGCATATCAACGCCGGTTTCTTTGATAAATTGCCCTGCTTCTTCCGGCTTGGTTAAGTCCTCCGTTTTTATTTCTATAATTTCTTTTTGCACTTTTGATTCGCCCCTTACATAACCAAGTTCTCCTTCAACTATTATTTCAGGATTTTTTGACTTAGCGTATTCTACGCTTTGTTTGGTTAATTTAATATTTTCTTCAAACGGCAGGGCTGAAAAATCGGCTAAAATCGCATCATAGCCGGCGTCAACCGCCGCAACAACACCTTCAAAACTTTTAGTGTGATCGGCATTTAAAAAAATCGGAATGCCAAATTCTTCCCGAAATGCCTTTATCAAGTTAACCGCCTGCTTTAAGCCAATATGTTTTCTCTCTCCTTCGGAAGTACCGACAAAAACTGGCGTTTTAAATTCGGCGGCCGCTTCAATAATCGCTCTTAAAGCGTCATCTTCCGAAAAATTAAAATGCCCCAAGGCCCACTTCTCGGAAATCGTTTTTTTTAAATAATCTTTTATCATCCTATTATCTTCGGCTCGTAATCGGCCGGAGCTTTTTTAAGAAATTCCTCAATTTCCAGCCGCGTCAGAAGACCGGCGCGCGCGCCGATATGCTGGACTACCGACATCGGATTAACCGGCGCCCATATCATCGCTTCTCTCACCGATTTTCCCAGCGCTAAAGCGGCGGTAAAAGTTGAGGAAAAAGCGTCGCCGGCGCCGGTGCGCTCAAGCGGCGGCGCCGGATCGGGATAAAGCCGCATAGACAGCATTTCATGTCCGTCGTAAGAATAAGCCCCTTTAACGCCATCGGTAATAACAACGATCTTGGGACCGATTGACGCCACGCCTTTTAATAATTTTTTCATATCGCCCTCTTCCGTCTCTAAAATCCTTTGGGCTTCTTCTTTGTTGGAAAAAAACAAGTCGGTTCTTTTATAAATTCCTTTAAGTTTTTCCTTGCCGAATTTCATCTGAAAAGTTCCCGGCTGAAAAGCCAATCTTATATCCGGATGCTCCTCAAAACATTTTAGAAGTTCGTAATGAAATGGCAGGGAATTTTCGCCCATTGATGAAAGATAAACCCAGCGCGGACATTTTATTTCAAGCATTTTATAATCATAATTTTCATGCTTTACTAAACACGACCGTTCATGTCGTCGCCAATATTGGTTAAAAGAGCACTTTTAAGACCCAGGCGGGAAGCCGCCACGGCCGCGTTGGCGCTGTTGCCGACTGCCAGAATCACATAAACGTCATCATACGGAACTTTATCGGCAAAATTCAAACAGAGCTGAGGTTTTTCTCCGTTATGGTCGCGATAAACGCGCGCTTCTTTAATTTTTATAAAAGCGTCAATCGTTATATCGCCGATTCCCAAAAAATCATAGTTGTTTTGCATTTTTCGTTTTATACTTTGCGTTTAATAGCCCTCTTTACCGCATTTTTAATATCCTTAATTCCCATTCCAAACGCTTCAATCAATTCTTCGGGCTCTCCCGATTCGCCAAAACGATCATGGACTCCGATAAATTCTTGGGGCGCTGGAAAGTGCTGGCTAAGCGCCTCACTAACGGCCGAACCAAGCCCGCCGCTGGTCTGATGCTCTTCAACCGTCACCACCGCTTTAGTTTCTTTAACTGAATTTAAAATCGTCGTTATATCCAGCGGCTTTACAGTGTGACTGTTTATAACTGTCGCCTCAATTCCCTCTTTTGATAATTCTTCTGCCGCTAAAAGTGCATTATATAAAAGCATACTTTCACGGCCAAAACGGATATAAACCGGGCCGGAACAGCAATTAACCGCTGCTATTGTGGCTTTTTGGGTCTCTATCGCGTCGCAAGGCACTATTACCATCATATTCGGCTGAACGCGCATCAAAGCGATATCTTCAAGCGCCTGATGAGTGGCGCCATCGGGACCGACGGAAATTCCGGCATGAGCGCCGGCAATTTTTACCGGCAAATTATTCAAACTAATAGTAGTCCGTATCTGTTCATTGTTGCGGCCGGGAGAAAAAACCGCGTAAGAAGAAATGAAAGGAATTTTTCCGTAGTTTGCAAGGCCGGCGGCAATAGTCGCCATATTTTGCTCGGCAACGCCGAGTTCAATATAACGGTTGGGAAATTTTTCTTTAAACCAATGGGAGCGAGTTGATTCGGCAAGGTCGGCGCAAAGCACAACAACGCGGTCGTTTTTTTCGCCGAGATCAACAAGTCCTTTGCCATAGCCATCGCGAGTCGGTGCTTTTTCCGCTTTTGATAAATCTTCTATTAAATATGCTTCTTTATTCATGTTCACTCTTAATTTTTCCTCCTAAAGTCCGCAATTCTTTTAAAAATTTGTCGCCCTCTTCCGGTTTTGGCGGCTTGCCGTGCCAATTATAATCAAATTCTATTTCAGGAATCCCCTTGCCCGCAATAGTGTGAGCGATAATGACAGTGGGTTTTTCATAAATGGCTTTGGCCTCTTCAACCGCGTCAACGAATTCTTCAATGTTGTGGCCGTCAACTTCAAGCACGTGCCAGTTAAACGCTTCGTATTTGGCTTTAAGCGGCTCAAGCGGCATCACGTTTTCAGTCATTCCATTTATTTGAATATTGTTGCGGTCAACAATTCCGGTTAGATTGCTAAGTTTGTTGTTTCCGGCAAACATTGCTGACTCCCACAAGTTTCCGGCTTGATGTTCGGCATCAGACATGGCGCAATAGACTCGGAATTTTTTAGAGTCCATTCTGGCTCCGTAAGCAATGCCGGCCGCTTGCCCCAAACCGGATCCCAAAGGACCGGAAGTAGTTTCAACGCCGGGCAATCTTTCCCTTTCGGGATGCCCCTGAAGCCGAGTGCCAAATTTTCTTAAGGTTTTAAGTTCTTCAAGCGGAAAATAACCGGCGTGGGCCATCGCCGCGTAGCGAATCGGGCAAATGTGGCCGTTTGAAAGAATCAGACGGTCGCGCTCCGGCCAATCCGGATTTTTCGGGTCATGATTTAAAACATGGAAATAAAGTGCGGTAAAAATATCGGCCATGCCCAGCGGCCCGGCCGTATGGCCCGATTTGGCCTCAACAAGCTCTTCAATCAAACTCTGGCGAACCTTATTCGCCAGCTCTTCAAGTTCTTTTACTTTTTCATCGTGAATATATTCGGACATGTGAAATTAAAACTATTTTGATAAAACGTTTTTGAAATCGGCGATGGCTTGACCGACATCGGGCATCGCCAAGATGCCGGAGCCGATCGCAAAAATATCAGCACCCGCTTCTTTAAGCTGCAAAATATTATCAACTTTAACGCCGCCATCTATCTCTATCTTAATGCCAGAATGGCTATAGCGCAATAATCTGATTTTGGTTACCGCGTCCGAAATAAGATCTTGGCCGCCGTGGCCGGGATAAACCCCCATGAACATAACAACGTCAATTTCATCCAGCCAGGGTTTTAAGCTTGAAGTCGGCGTTTCTGGATTCAGGGCCAGCCCGACTTCAATTTGCGCACGGCGGCATTTTTCAATGATATTTTTAATATCTTCCGGCCCCGAGGCCTCAATATGAAAAATAATTCTTTTCGGCCCCAGACCAATCCACCTGTCAATAGAGTCCCTTAATCTCAATACCATTAAATGGAATTCAACATTGGCCGATTTTGTGAAATAGGCCAATTCTTCAAGGCCCAAATTGGTTTTACTGGTGACAAACTCGCCATCGGTAATATCAACCTGAATCCAGCCGCCCAAGTCAGCCAAAAACGGTTTGATTTTCTCAAATTTATCCTTTAATTCCTCAAAATCATTATATAAATATGTGTCTGCAACAATTAATGCGGGAATGATTTGCGCCATATGCTTTACGTTTTTAGTTTGTTAATTTCTTCGCGAACAACAACTCGGTCGTCCCATGGATGGCGTTTGCCGCCGATAATGATTGATTGCTCCGAGCCCTTGCCCGTTATTAATACTATATCATTTTCGCTCGCTAATGAAAGCGTTTTTTTAATTCCCTTGCGCCTATCTTCTATTACGAACAAATTTTTACCGCGTGTTTTGCTGAATTTTTCTGCTGATAGCGCGATGTCTTCGCAGATTTCTTTTGGGTCGTCTTCATAAGGGTCTACATTGCTTATAACGACAAAATCGGCCATTTTAGCCGAAATTTCGCCCAAAATCGGCCTCTTGGCTTTATCCCTGCCGCCGCCCTCGGCTCCGAGAAGAACGACGACCCTGCCGCCTTTTTCAATAACCAGTTCTCGCGCCGTATTTAAAACCGCCGTCATCCCCTCTTTTTCATGGGCATAATCCACAAAAACTAAAAATTTTTGCCCCTCGTCTATTTTTTCCATCCGGCCGGGAATATTTTTAAGATTTTTTAGGCCTTCCTGAATTTTTTCTTCGGGAATATCAAAAAGCGAACCAACGGCAATCGCCGGAAGCGCATTATAGATATTAAATTTGCCAAGAATATTTATTTGATAC
>LCEQ01000022.1 GCA_000994805.1 Candidatus Azambacteria bacterium GW2011_GWA2_42_9
TGATGTCGTTTTGGCCAAAGCCGGCGAGCAGAAAATTGCCGTTATCAAAGTTGTTCGCGAAGCCAGCGGCAAGGGCTTGCAGGAAGCTAAACAATTGGTGGACAGCGCTCCGCAGGTTATAAAAAGCGGTGTGCCCAAAGCCGAAGCCGACGAACTAAAAGCAAAGTTAGAAGCTGCCGGGGCTACTGTAGAATTAAAGTAAGAGGTGAAGAGAAAAATAGAGCCGACTTTAGACATTTTGTTTGATTCTCCCGTAAGGGGGCGGCTTTTGAAGATGTTTTTGTACGATCCCGAACGGAGTTTTGAATTAAAAACTATTTCGAAGCGATTGAATATCCGGCCGGCTTTGGTTAAAAAACATCTTCAAAATCTTGTAGAAATAAAATTCATAAGCCGGAAAGCCGCCAAAGGAGAAAATATCTTCAGGGTCAACAAAGATTTCGGTTTTTATAAAGAACTGAAAGCACTGGCGGCGAAAATAAGCCCCGCTTCCGAAGAAAAAATGCTGAAGCGCGTTGCCGGGCTAGGGAAGGTTAAACTCGCTGTAATTTCGGGCATCTTTATAAATTTTGATAATGCCCGCGCCGATCTTTTAGTGGTGGGAGAAAATATTAAACCGGCAAAGTTTAATAAATTCTTGAAAGATTTGGAAGCCGAGACCGGCAAAGAAATAAATTATGCCTTAATGACAACCAAGGAATTCCAATACCGTTACGGAATGTATGACCGCTTTGTCCGGGACATGCTTGATTTCAAGCACAAAAAATTGATAAATAAATTAAGAATCTAGCGGGGCATTTAGCTCAGTGGTAGAGCGTTCCGTTCACATCGGAAAGGTCGTTGGTCCGATCCCAACAATGCCCACAATTTTACACAATGAAAATTCGGTTGACACAAGAGAAATCATAAGGATAGATTTAGTTAATCATTTTTATCAAGTTCTTTTACAAATGCAAAGGAAAAAATGATGGGCGAAAACCAGTGTGTTTTCTGCGTTCGATCAAAACTTGAAGAAAGAATTATTTATGAAAATGAAAAATATTATGTGGTTGCCACTTTGGGACAAATCAAACTTGGCTATACGCTTCTTATTCCAAAACGCCACGTTTTATGTTTTGGGGCGATGACTAAGTTGGAAATTGAAGAAGCGACAGCAATGATAAGCTGTCTTGATAGATACACCGCAGAAGAATTTCATTGTTCTCCAATCATATTTGAGAATGGTATCGTCGGCCAAACCATTAAACACGCGTATTTGCATTTTGTTCCCGCAAGTTTGCAATTGACAGAAAGAGTTAAAATTGATTTTCCGGGTAAAGAAATGGATATTGTTCCTTCTTTGGATTGGGTGAGATTAATGTATTCTGATAGACAAACGCCATATCTTTTTTGGAACGATTGCAATCGCAAATCCGTAATTTGTTGGAATCCGCCGGCGCCTCTATATTATTTCAGAAAAATAATAGCGGAAATGCTGGGAGTGCCGGAACGCGCCGATTGGCGTGCGATGGATTCTGGTGTGGACAGACGATTATGGTCTGAAACCGTCATTCGCCTCAAAAAATATTTTTAACTTATCCACAATTGTGCCCCTTGCGGGCATTTTTTGTTTGTATTATATTTGAATCATCCGGTGGGAGATTGTGGGTAAGTTTGTGGATAAG
Organism: Candidatus Azambacteria bacterium GW2011_GWA2_42_9; assembly: GCA_000994805.1. Taxonomy (GTDB): domain Bacteria; phylum Patescibacteriota; class Minisyncoccia; order UBA10092; family UBA10092; genus GWA1-42-19. Next base: position 1,665 of record LCEQ01000022.1, read on the forward strand.
TATGCTAAACTGTGGATAAATACCATGCTTTTAGGAGAATTTAAGCACAATTTGGATTCTAAGAACCGGCTCACAATCCCAGCTAAATTAAGATTAGAATTGGGAGAAAAACCGATTTTGACCAGAGGATTGGATAATTGTTTATTCATCTATCCTCACCGCGACTGGAAGCTCTTTATGGAAAAGTTAAATAAACTTCCGTTGGGGCAGGCGAAAGCCAGAAATTTTAAAAGATTCATATTATCGGGCGCGAATGAAATTGAAATCGATGAAATGGGCCGCATTCTTATTCCCGAACCGCTTAAAAAATATTCCGGCCTTAAAAAAGAAGCTGTGATAGTCGGTGTCGGCGACAGAATTGAATTGTGGAGCGAAGATGTCTGGAATAAATATATCGCGGCGGCCGAAAAGGAATCCGGCGATATTGCGGAAGGATTATCAGAATTTGGAATTTGATATGCACGTCCCGGTTCTTCTAAAAGAAGTTTTGAAATATTTGGAGCCAAAAGCGAATCAGAATTTTATTGATGCAACGGTAGGTGACGGCGGGCACGCGAAAGAAATCTTAAAACTGACGACGCCTTTCGGAATGTTTATGGCGATTGACCGCGATGCCGATTCAATAATCCGCGCTCGGGCCGATTTAGAAAAATTCGGCAAAAGAGTTCTTTTTATAAACGATTCGTTTGGAAATATTTTAAATATTGTCCAAAAAAATAAAATCAGATCTGTTTCCGGGATACTCTTTGATTTTGGGATGTCTTCTTCACAACTTGAAAATTCCGGCAGGGGATTTTCATTCCAAAAAGACGAGATTCTTGACATGCGTTATGACGTTAAAACGCCGATTACCGCCGAAGATATTATCAACAATTATGGCGAAACAGAACTCGCGGAAATTTTTAAAAAATGGGGCGAAGAACCTAAGGCCCGGCTGATAGCGAAAGCTATAGTTACCGAGAGGAAAAAGAAAAGAATAAAAACTACCGGAGAACTTGTGAAAATTATTGTCTCTAAAAAACGTTTTGGCAGAATTCATCCGGCAACATTAATTTTTCAAGCCTTAAGGATCGAGGTGAATCAGGAATTATCCGAGATAGAAAAAATGCTTAAAGCGATTCCCGAGATATTGGATAAGGACGGCCGAGCGGCGTTTATCTCGTTTCATTCTCTGGAAGACAGAATGATAAAAAATTGGGCCAGAAATTTGAATAAAAAAAATCTTATAGAAATAATAACCAAGCATCCGATTACGGCATCGGCTGAAGAATTAAAAAATAATCCCAGAAGCCGCAGCGCGAAATTACGAATAATTAAAATGGCATGACAGCAATAGCATTAAAAATAAAAATTCTTAAGAAAATTAGGATAGAAACGCTCAATATCGCGGCAATATTGGGTATTGCCGCTTTAACGATTTTTTACCTTTTTATGGCCAATAATGTGGCGATGGAAAATTACAGAAAGACGATATTGCAAAAGAATATTGATAATTTAAGAACCGAGATCCGCAGTCTTAATTTGGAATTGACGAACAAGCGCAGTATTGGTTTTTTAAAAAAAGCGGCCGCCGGCCTTAATCTTGTTATTAATGAAAGCATCCAGTATATTAAAATAACCGGTCCGGTCGCGAAAAATCAATAAATGCTTAAACAAGGCATTGAAAATAGAATTTTAATTTTGATTTTGATTTTTGTTGCGGTTGGTCTCATTGTCTGGGGCCGATTTTTTTATTTAACCGTTGTTCGCCATGATTATTATCTGGCGAAAATAAAAAATGCCGGAGGAAGCGACATTATTGCTCCCCGTGGCAGCATTTTTTTAACCGACAAAGATAATTTGCCTTTTGCCGCGGCCTTAAATAAGGAGTTCCCGTTAGTTTATGCTGTGCCTTCAAAAATAAAAGACCCGGCGTCTTTGGCAAAAAAATTAGCTCCCATTTTGGAAATCGATGAAGCGGCTCTTTTTGCGAAGCTTAATAAAACGAATGATCCTTATGAAATTTTAAAGAAAAAGGTACCAGATGAAATTATCGGCAAAATTAAATCTGATAAAGACGAGGGAGTTTTTATTGATAACGAGACCTTGAGATATTACCCCGAAGGTTTATATCTGGGAGAAGTAATAGGTTTTTTGGGCTTTAATAAAAGCGGCCAGAAAGGGCAATACGGCCTTGAAGAAAGCTATGAGGAAGAATTGTCCGGCATTGTTTCAAGCGCCGATTTGATTTTAACGGTTGATTCGTCAATCCAAGCGGAAGCCGGCAATCTTTTGGCAAAATTAGCGGAGCAGTGGCGGGCCGATAACGGATCAATTGTTGTGATGAACCCGAAAAATGGCGCTATTTTGGCAATGGCTTCTTTTCCTGATTTTGACGCTAATAAATATTCTGAGGTTGAAAATAAAAATGTTTTTATAAATCCGGTCACTCTGAAGCGATATGAGCCGGGCTCGGTTTTTAAGCCGATTACCATGGCAATCGGAATAGAAACCGGCGCCGTTAGTCCCGAAACCCAATATTATAATACGGGAACAGCTCAAATAGGCGGCCGGATTATTTCCAATTCCATTCCGGATAAAATTTTAGGATGGCAATCAATGACTATGGTGCTTGAACAGTCGCTTAATACCGGCGCGATTTTTGTTGAGCAGAAGGTGCCGAAAGATATTTTTCTTAAATATTTGAAGGATTTTGGCATTGACGGCAAAACCGAAATTGATGTTTCAGAAGTCGCGGGAGATCTATCGGCGCTTTCAAGCGGCAGGGATATTAATTTCGCCACGGCTTCATTTGGCCAGGGCGTGGCCGTAACCCCCATCGGTCTCTTGCGCGCCTTATCGGTTATTGCGGGCGGCGGCAAACTGGTGAAGCCCCATTTGGTGTCAAAAATTGTTTGGCGCAATGGCGATTTTAAAAATCAGGAAACGGATGATTTTAAACAGATTATTTCTCCTGAAACCGCGGCTAAATTAACCAGTATGATGATTAAGGTTGTGGAAAATGGCAGCGGCCGCCGGGCGCAGGTTAAGGGATACACGATTGCCGGAAAAACCGGCACAGCCCAAGTGCCGGATTTGAAAAACGGCGGTTATAAAGATGAATATATCCACACTTTTGCGGCTTTCGCGCCGGCTTACGATCCGAAATTTATCGCTTTAATCAAACTTGATAATCCCAAAGGCGTCCGCTTTGCCGAAAGCACCGTGGTTGCGCCCTTTAAAGAGTTGGCGGAATTTATATTCAGTTATTATCAGATTCCACCGGACAAACCAGAGACCGCTCAATAATTTTATTTTCTATTATTGAGCTTAAGATATAAATAATGTATAATAATTTCCAATGATGAATCCTAAAACAAAGATTGCGGTAGTTTTCGGCAGTCGGTCGGTGGAGCACGAGGTTTCTATTGTGACGGCGATGCAAATTTTTGAAAATATCAATCGTGAAAAATACGATGTTATTCCGATTTATATAGATAAACAAGGCCGTTGGTTGGTTGATGAAAAACTTGGGAAAATAGAAAGTTTCAAAGATTTAAAACTTAAAGAGATTAAAGCTCCTGAATATTTTTTTGCCGCTTCGCCAAGCGTTAAATCGCTGGTTCCAAAATCGGCGTTCAAATTTTTCAAAAAAATCAAAGCTGATATTTATTTTCCGGCGATTCACGGAACGTTCGGCGAAGATGGCACCCTTCAGGGGCTTTTTGAAATGGCCGATGTGCCGTATGTCGGAAGCGGAGTTACCGGTTCGGCTGTCGGGATGGATAAAATTATTCAAAAGGCGGTTTTAAAAGAAAATGGCATTCCGGTTGTAAAATATATTTGGTTTTCAAAAAACGAATGGCGGGAAAATAAAATTGAAATTATAAAAAATATAGAAAAAGATTTGGGATATCCGGTTTTTGTAAAGCCGGCGAATTTGGGTTCAAGCGTTGCCATAAATAAAGCCAATGGCCTGAAAGAATTGGAAAGTGCCATAGAAATCGCTTCACATTTTGACCGGCGGATTATTGTTGAAGAAGGTAAAGAGGGGATTGTTGAAATAAATTGTTCCGTAATGGGCAATAATGAGTTAACCGCTTCGGTTTGCGAACAACCGATAAAAAGCGAGCAAATGCTCACTTATGAAGATAAATATTTAAAAGGCGAGAAGACTAAAGGTATGGCGGGACTTTCACGGCTGATACCAGCGCCGATAAGCGAAGAACTCACCAAGAAAATACAAGAAGCGGCGAAGAGGGCTTTTCGCGCGGTAGATGCTTCCGGTATTTCACGGATTGATTTTATGGTTCGTCCCGATACTGAAGATTTTTGGATTACAGAAATAAATACTCTGCCCGGCTCGTTAGCTTTTTATCTTTGGGAAAAAACCGGCATTCCATTTTCCAATTTATTAGATAAAC
>LCEQ01000023.1:0-1012 GCA_000994805.1 Candidatus Azambacteria bacterium GW2011_GWA2_42_9
TCTATGTCCGCTATCTGTACTTCGACGACGGGACGTGGAACCGGAACTACAACTGGCTCGACAACGACTGGAACGGCGACAACCCCGCGGCTCTGCTCGCAACTTACTTCATTTCTCTCCCGGCCCGCTGGGAGAGTTTTGTTTTTGCAACTGGCCATTCCAGCCGCCGAGCATTCTGCCAATCTCATCTGTTTTTTCCGATAAAATTATATACTTCTTGTTATCAATGGATTTAGTTTCCCAAAGCATCATTAAAAATATCTTCAGCGTATCAACCTTTCTTATTGATAGGCGAACATATGGCAGTTTTTCTTCCCGCAAAAGAAAACTAGCGGTCGCAAGCGCTTCAATTATTTCCACGAAAAGCGTATCTATCCTCTGACCAAGGGAATGCCTGTGTGTTTTAGGCAATATTTGATAATATTGAAACCAAACAAGATAGAGATTTTTAATTTTCTCGATCAGTGGTATAACCCGGTTGGGGGGGAAAAGGATTATTTTTATTGAAATTATGAAAATTCAATTGCGACATAGTTTTGAAGACATTATTTGTATTGATAATTTACTGGAAGCGTGGAAAGAATTCGTACGAGGCAAAAGAAACAAACGAGACGTGCAGGAATTTTCTCTTTGTTTAATGGATAACATATTTTCGCTTAATGCCAACTTGGCAAATCATACATACAAACATGGAGGATATCAAGCGTTTAATATTTCCGATCCTAAACCAAGAAATATCCATAAAGCAAGTGTTCGAGATCGGCTTTTACACCACGCGATTTATAGAATTTTGTATCCATTTTTTGATAAAGTTTTTATTTCTGATTCATTTTCATGCCGATTGGGAAGGGGAACCCATAAAACACTTGATAGATTTAGGGAGTTTGCCTATAGGGCGAGTAAAAATAATACCAAAACTTGCTGGGTCCTAAAATGCGATATCAGGAAGTTTTTTGCGAGCATTGATCATAAAATTTTATTAAATATCTTAAATTTGTATATTCCGGATAAG
>LCEQ01000023.1:1066-10381 GCA_000994805.1 Candidatus Azambacteria bacterium GW2011_GWA2_42_9
GGATAAGCAGATTCCCCAATTGCTTGAAGAAATTATAGAAAGTTTTTATACAAAACTCGGCACGGGTTTGCCTCTCGGCAATCTCACCTCGCAACTCTTGGTGAATATTTATATGAACGAATTTGACCAATTTGTGAAGCATAAACTGAAGGTAAAATACTATATCAGATACGCCGATGATTTTATTGTTTTATCAGCTGATAAAAATCAGCTTGAGGATTTAATTTCTTCAATTGCTAATTTTCTCGGAGAAAAGTTAAAATTGTCTTTGCATCCCGATAAGGTTTTTATCAAAACTCTGGCATCGGGTGTTGATTTTTTGGGTTGGGTTAATTTTCCAAACCATCGGATTTTACGAACTGTAACTAAGCGCCGCGCATTCAGGCGGATTAACGCTTGTCCCGCGCCAGAAATAATCAATTCTTATCTTGGCCTTTTAAGCCACGGAAACGCCCATAAAATCAGGGACAAATTATTAAACATACGTTATAATAAAAATGCGAATTTACAGTAATTTCATGCGAATTATCAATATTGGTAATTAGCGTCATTCGTATGTTATTTGTAGATTAGCATTACTAGACGAAACATATGTTGAGTAAAAAAGAAGTTAAAAAAATTTCTGAATTGGCTCGCTTAGGGATAAGCGAAGAAGAAAAAGAAAAATTCGCCGAAGATCTATCTTCGGTTTTAGGTTATATCAATAAGTTATCAGAAGTAAATGTTGAAAAGGTTGAACCAATGACAGGGGGAACCAATTTAGAAAGCGTTGTCCGCAAAGACGATGATTCAAAAGATATTTCTGACCCAAAAATGCGGGAAGAAATTTTAACCGCCGCTCCGAATCGCCAAGATGATTATTTCAAAGTCCCTTCAATTTTAAAATGAATTTAAAAGAACTTACAATCAAACAAGCGCACGAACTTCTTGAAAAAAGAGAAATAACTTTTCTTGAATTGACGCAAGGTTTCTTGAGTGAAATAAAAAAGAAAGATAAGGATATTCACGCGTTTTTGTCTCTTTCAGAAGATGAGGCGCTTGAAGCGGCAAAAAAAGTTGACGATAGAATTGCAAAAGGAGAACAGATAGAAATGCTGGCCGGAATTCCAGCGGCCGTGAAAGACAATATTTTGATCCGCGGCGGAAAAACCACAGCCGCTTCAAAAATTCTGGAAAATTATATCGCTCCTTACGATGCAACTGTTATTAAAAAATTAAAGGAAGAAGAAACGGTATTTATCGGCAAAACCAACCTGGATGAATTTGCGATGGGTTCTTCAACCGAAAATTCCGGTTTTGGTCCCACAAAAAACCCCGTTGATTTGGAAAGAGTCCCCGGCGGTTCTTCCGGCGGTTCGGCGGCGGCGGTTAAAGCAGGTTTTTGCGTTTACGCGCTCGGCTCTGACACCGGCGGTTCAATCCGCCAGCCGGCAAGTTTTTGCGGCGTTGTCGGTTTCAAACCGACTTACGGTGCGGTTTCCCGCCACGGCTTAATCGCTATGGCTTCCTCGCTTGACCAAATTGGTCCAATTACCAAAACCGTTGAAGACGCGGCAATTATTTTTGAGGCCATTAGAGGAAAAGACGAATTGGATTCTACGAGTGTTCACCGTGATTGGGGGGATTTTACAAAACCATTAGATATTGAAGAACTAAAAATCGGCGTGCCGCGGGAATATTTTACCCACGGTCTGGATCCGGAAATTGAAAAAAATATCAAATCAGTTATTTCCAAACTGGAAAAAGAAGGTGCTAAGATTGTGGAAATATCTTTGCCCCACAGCGATTGGGCACTCGCGACTTATTACATAATTATGCCCGCCGAGGTCTCGGCCAATCTCACGAGATTTGATGGAATAAAATATGGCTACTCGGAAATCTCTCGCCCTACGGGCGATCACCCGAAGGGTGAAAAATTACTGGATATTTATTTGAAAACTCGGCAGGAAGGTTTCGGGGCCGAAGTCAGAAGAAGAATAATGCTTGGAACGTATATTCTTTCAGCTGGTTACTACGATGCTTACTATAAACGAGCGCAAAAAGTGCGGCGGCTTATTAAAAAGGATTTTGATTTTGCTTTTGAAAATATTGATGTTATATTAACGCCGACAACGCCTTCAACCGCTTTTAAATTCGGCGAAAAAACCAGCGACCCCTTGTCAATGTATCTTGCCGATATTTACACGGTTTCTGTTAACTTGGCAGGCGTGCCGGCAATTTCTCTGCCCTCAGGAGAAGTCGGCGGATTGCCGGTTGGCCTCCAGCTTATTGGTAAAAATTTTGATGATATAAAATTACTTCAAATTGCTAAAACCGTAGAAACAATTATTAAAGAAAAAAACCACACTTAAAATGTTTGACGCGATTATAAATATTTTAAATAGCATTAGAGATTTTATTTATTACGAAAGCGGCACTCAATTTATTTTTAATTTGAAATGGGTTGGCGGTGTTTTTTCTTTAATTTTTGGCGGTTTTATTATAATTTTAATTATTAAATTAGGAATTGTTGACGGCTGGTTTAAAAACGCCGGCAATTTTTTGCTGACTCAGGCTTTCCCCAAAAGGCACCTCAACAAATCGTGGCAGAAAATCTTAAACCGCCTGGCTAAAAATGATGAAGACGGTTTGCGCCTCGCCCTAATAGAAGCCGACAACTTATTTGATGATTTGCTAAAGCAGATGCGACTGCCCGGAGAATCAATGGCCGACCGGTTAAAATATATCAATTCTTCGCAGGTCTCCAACATTGACGAAATCTGGACGGCTCATAAATTAAGGAACCAGATTGTTCACAATCATGAATATCCGGTGACAAAAAGCGAAATGGAATTCGGCGTTAAGGCCTACGAAAAAGCCCTGAAAGAACTGGAGTTTATTGACTAAGAATATTATTTTTACTACTGTTTAATAAAAATAGGTATTAAGGAGGGGGCGACATGGCGGAAAAATGCCTGATTAATAATGAACTCATTATCCATCTAACGCCTCGCACCGGAGAGCCTTACAAGACCGAACTTGACAAATTTGAGGCGATATTCAGCGCCTGTCGGCATCAAGTTTTTGAAGGATGGGGCTGCAGAGGGCCGATGTGCATCAACCTGCCATTGGGGCAAAAAGACATTGAAGAGAAAGTCGTTAATGACCATCAAAGTGAATTAAGATGTCCGAATTGCGGATGGGCGGACGTTTACAATTTCTATACCCTGGATTATCATCCGGAAATGGTAGAACCGACGATGATTTAACGGCTTTCAGCCGTTTTTTGTTTTTTATTTGACTGAATGTATGAATAATGGTACTGTGTTGTTGTGCCGTCGGTTTTTGGTTCCTTGACAAAAAAAACAGGGCGGCACATGACAGGTAAGCCTTCTCCCTGTAGAAGTAGAAGGCGACAAGAGAACGCGGGCGAGAACCCGCATGACGGCAACCCGCCGTAGAAAGGGTATAAAATGGGATGCTCCGATGGCGCTGGTAAATTTAGCATAACGACCGTAATGGAAGAATCGATTGAACCGTTCTGGGTAGGAAATTCTCTGGTTTTCACGATTGCCGCAAACGGCAAGACGTGGCCGAAGCGTCTTGATTCTAAAATTTCTAAGAGCGATATCGAGCTTCAAATTTATTCGCCTGTTTCATCCGGATGTTTGATACAGCGCTGGCAGAAAGATGAACGTAATCTCACTAATTATCAATTACTCCCCGAGGTTTGGAACGATTTAACTGTTGAACAGCGAAAAAAGATAAGTGCCATCCTGGCGCAGAAAGGAAGAATCAATTATCTTTTGGGCACATTGATGGTGTCCTTTCCGCTTCAGTTGGACGAAAAATATGGTAAGCGCGAGCCGGACTTTATGAAAGTCAAAGTCGGACCGGAGAATTTTGGCCACTTGGACGGAAAAAAAGGAAATAGCTATATTGTTCGTGTGATAGATTGCTCCTATAGGGGCTCCCCTAATTGCACTTGTCATGGATTTGTTAATAACATCAGGTATGATGATGTGAATTTTTCTTTTGTTGCTCCAATTACTTCCTCTGGCACTAAAGACGTGTGTGAAATAATCAGGGAAAAACAGAAACAAAGCATGCAAGAAGTAATGTCCGCTTCTTTTCCCCACACCTTGGTTAAAGCTTTTCCAGCCAATCATAAGTCTTTTGACATTAGTGGAATGAAGCGAGTAAGCGATAGACTTGTTGTAATGTACGGAGAAAACAATATATTTGATGTTTTTTCCATTGACGATGCTCTTTTGATTCTTGAAGAAGATAGAATATCTGAAACTACTTCAATTCAGGCTTGGACTCTTTGCATAGCGCAGAATCAGGTGGCAAGAAACTTGCTTCGCCTGTATTCGAATAATCCGTCTTTGTCTGCAGTATAATAATTCATACGTATCAATCCGCGCACATCGCGCGGTGTTTTTTTTGCGCGGTGGAAGGGATTCGAACCCTCGATCTCCTCCGTGACAGGGAGGCGCTTTAAACCGGGCTAAGCTACCACCGCAAATGCCGATGGCAGGAATCGGACCTGCGACCTAACGCTTATGAAACGTCCGCTCTACCACTGAGCTACATCGGCTTTGGTATTTGACCATTCTATCAGAATTGACGTATAATTTCAACGCGGGGTAGAGCAGCCCGGTAGCTCGCGAGGCCCATAACCTCGAGGTCGTTGGTTCAAATCCAACCCCCGCAACACATTGCTTTTCTCATCAAAATTTTATAAAATAAGTGCATGTTGATAAGCACAAGACAGGCTTATTTTTTGGCTCTTATTTTTTCAAGTGTTTTAGCTTGGTTTTCTTTTTTCAGCATTATTTTTTTTGTGAGCCCCCAAAGCGCCGGCGCGCTTGGCGTTGTTGTTTTATACGCCAGCGCCGCCGCGGGTTTAATCAGTCTATCGATTGTTTTATACCAGGTAGTGAAAAATTCATGGCAGATAATAAAACTGAAGAAAAATTAATAGAAGTTTTGCGAAAAAGGCGCGATCCCGAAGCCAAAAGGTTAAAGCGTTTTCTTGATATGTCCGACCTGACGCGCACTCCCGGCAGTCCGCTGGCGGAGCTTGTTAAACGCATAGTTAATTTGCCGCGATTTTCTGATTTTGAAGTCTTAAAAGCGCCCGAAATTATCCCGTATGATATAAGTTTTAATCTGTTCAATTTTCCGGCGGATCATCCGGCCCGCAATCCTTCGGATACTTATTTTGTTGATAAAGACCATATTCTGCGGACCCACACCACGGTGATGTGGTATTATCATCTTGCTCTTCCAGGAGTATGGAATAAAATTAAAAAAGGTGAATCGGTTAGCGCGTTATCTTACGGAAAAGTTTATCGCAAAGACGAAATAGACAGAAGCCACATGAACGTGTTCCATCAAATGGACGGCTGGTACTTATGCCGTAGGAAAGACCACATTATAACTATAAATGATTTGAAAGATGTTTTAATTGAAATAGCGCAGGCAATATTTGGCAAAAATACTAAATATCGTTTTAATACCGACAAATTTCCGTACACTGATCCGTCACCGAAAAGGTACAATGGCTGGGCGTTCGGGTTCGGTCTTGAGCGGCTGGCCATTACAAGCATGGATTTGCCCGACATTCGTCTCTTATGGTCGCAAGACGAAAGGGTAAAGAAACAATTGAAACTGGGAAACAAATACAAAGAAGTTTCAAAGTTTCCACCGATCACCAGAGACATTTCATTCATAGCCGGCAAGGATTTTGTTCCTAATAATTATTTTGATTTAATCCGCGATATCGGCGGAATTTTAGTTGAAGAAGTCCGGTTAATTGATAAATATGAAGACTTGATTAAATTCGGACCGGATAGATCAAGCTACACATATCGCCTTATTTACAGAAGCAGTGACAGGACTCTTTTATCAAACGAAGTGGACAAAATTCAGGAAAAAATATATAGCGAAACCGCCAAACAATTTAACGCAAAACTAAGATGAAAAAACAATCAAATTACACCGCGAAAGACATTTATGTCTTGGAGGGTCTTGAGCCGGTAAGAAAAAGGCCCGGAATGTATATCGGTTCAACCGGCGTTGACGGCTTGCATCATTTAGTTTGGGAAGTGCTCAATAATTCTGTCGATGAAGCGATAGCGGGTTATGCCAAAAATATTGAAGTTATTTTATTGTCTGAGAATAAAGTTAAAGTTATTGACGATGGCCGCGGTATTCCGGTTGAAACTCATAAACAAACCAAAAAATCGGCTTTGGAAACCGTGATGACGACGCTTCACGCCGGCGGCAAGTTCGGCGGCGAATCCTATAAAATATCAGGGGGACTTCACGGCGTTGGCGTTTCTGTTGTAAATGCCTTGTCAAAATGGCTGAAAGTTGAAGTTTGTCGCGATGGAGCAACATGGACGCAGGAATATGAACGCGGTAAACCAACTACTAAGGTTAAAAAAACTGGGACTTGCAAGAAAACCGGGACTACCGTTACTTTTGACCCCGATCCGGAAGTTTTTGAAAAAATTGAATTTGATACCAATAAAATCCTGAATTATATTCGTGAACAGTCATATCTTACCCGCGGCATAAAAATTATTTTTAGGGACGAAACAAAAAAACCGCTGTTTTCTCACTCATTTTATTTTGAAGGCGGGATTGTTTCTTTCGTAAAGTATCTTGTAAGTGGCGAGAAACCCATACATGACAATATTTTTTATGTTGAAAAAACTTTTGATGATATTTTAGTTGAAGCCGCCTTCCAGTATACCGAAGATATCCAATCGGAAGAATTGAGTTTTGCCAATAATATACACACCGGAGAAGGTGGCATGCATCTTACAGGTTTTAGGACGGCTTCAACGCGCAGTTTAAATGATTATGCTCGTAAAAACGGTTACATTAAAGAGTCGGAAGAAAATCTGACCGGTGATGATGTTCGCGAAGGATTAACCGTGGTGCTTAATATTAAATTGCGCAATCCGCAGTTTGAAGGCCAGACCAAAGCCCGGCTGGGAAACCCGGAAGCGCGAACGGCGGTTGAAACGGTAATCGGCGAAACGCTGGCAGAATGGCTTGAAAAAAATCCGGCCGATGCGCGAAAAATTTTGGAAAAAACTATTTTGGCGTCAAAGGCGAGAAAAGCGGCCAAAGCGGCAAGAGAAACGGTTTTAAGAAAAGGGGTTTTGGAAGGATTGGCTTTGCCGGGGAAACTTGCCGACTGTTCAAGTAAGGATCCGGCCGAATCGGAATTGTTTATAGTAGAAGGTGACAGCGCCGGCGGCTCGGCAAAACAGGGCCGCGACCGGCGGTTTCAAGCGATTCTGCCCCTGCGCGGCAAAATTTTAAATGTTGAAAAGGCGAGGATTGATAAAGTTTTGGCTTTTAAGGAAATCCGGGCGCTGGTTATCGCGCTTGGCACGGCCATTGCCGAAGAGTTTGATATAAACAGATTGCGCTATCACCGGGTGATTATCATGACCGATGCCGACGTTGATGGGGCTCATATCAGAACTCTTCTTCTAACGCTCTTTTTCCGGTATTTGCCGGAGCTGGTAAATAAGGGCCATATTTATATTGCCGAGCCGCCTCTTTATAAAATCTCAAGCGGAAAAATGGCGGAATATGCCTACACCGATGCCGACAAAGAGGAAATTCTAGAGGCCTTCAAAAAAGAGAAAATTCTTAACCCAAACATCCAGCGCTATAAAGGCCTTGGCGAAATGAATCCGGAGCAACTGTGGGAAACGACGATGAATCCGGAAAACCGGACGATGAAAAAAGTGATGATTGAAGACGCCGAAAAAGCCAACAAGGTTTTTGATATTTTAATGGGCGACGAAGTGGCGCCTCGAAAGCGTTTCATCCAAACGCACGCCAAAACGGTAAAAAATTTGGATATTTGACACTAAATATATTAATTGCTATAATAGGCTTATATTTAAAAGCCCGAGGGCTTTTTAAAATTGCCACAATATGTTTGAGAAAATAAAACAATATTTTAAAGAGGTCAGGGTTGAAATGGCTAAGGTGAAATGGCCGACCAAAAACGAAACCGTTAATTATACGATGGTGGTTATCGGCGTGTCGGTCGCCGTGGCGGCGTTTTTAGGCGCGATGGACTACTTTTTTGGCCTGGGCCTAAACTTCTTTTTGTTCAGATAAAAAATGGCAAAACAACAATCACAAGGAAGAAATTGGTATGTGCTTCATACTTATTCGGGCTACGAAGACGCGGTGGCGCGCAATTTGAAGCAGAGAATTGAATCCTTAGACATGGAGGACAAAATTTTCAACGTTTTAGTTCCCAAAGAAAAGAAAATCAGAATTAAAAACGGCAAAAGGAAAGAGGTTGAAGAAAAAATTTATCCCGGCTATGTTTTAGTTGAAATGATCGTTACCGACGATTCCTGGTACGTGGTCAGAAACACGCCCCGGGTGACGGGTTTTATCGGTTCGGGCACCATGCCGATTCCGGTATCGGCCGAAGAAATGAAAGATCTGCAAAAACGAATGGGCGCCACGGATCAGAAATATACCATTGAATTTTCGGTGGGCGATCCGGTTAAAATTATTGACGGGCCGTTCAAAGATTTCGATGGCAAGGTTAGCGCCGTTGACGAAGAGCGCGGTAAGGTTAAAGTTATGATTTCCATGTTCGGTCGGGAAACGGCGGTTGAACTTGACTCATTACAAATAAAGAAGCTTTAATTTTTTAAACCTATGTCTAAAAAGATTAAGACTATAATAAAATTACAGATTCCCGCTGGGGCGGCAACGCCGGCGCCTCCGGTTGGCACGGCTTTGGGGCCGCATGGTTTAAATATCGGCGATTTTGTTAGTAAATTTAACACTGCCACCAAAGAAATGGCCGGAGATATCGTGCCGGTTGAGGTTACTGTTTATGAAGACCGGACTTTTGACATGAAATTTAAGACCTCGCCGGCCGCAGCGCTCTTAAAAAAAGCCGCGGGCATTGAAAAGGGGAGCGGCAATCCAAAGAAAGACAAGGTCGGTAAAGTGACTATGGCACAAATTCGGGAGATCGCCGAAAAAAAACTTGTGGATTTAAACGCTAACGATATAAAAGCTGCGGAAAAAATCATAATGGGAACCGCGCGTTCTATGGGGATTGAGGTGGAAAAATAAACCCAGTAAAAAAATCTGTTCTGATATCAGAACAGATTTTTTGTTGGTGTCAATGTTGTTGAAAAATTTTTCTTAAGTTAGAATGTTAAAACTTATAAATAGTTTTTTTAAAATTTAATAAGGAGAAAAAAATGACAAAAAGAGAAAAGTTGCGCGATAGAGTTCATTGGGCAATAACATTACTGGCTTCAG
>LCEQ01000024.1 GCA_000994805.1 Candidatus Azambacteria bacterium GW2011_GWA2_42_9
GGAATCGGCGACGTTTTATGAAAAAACATTGTGGATGCCCGATCCCAAGGCCTTTTGGGTCTCGGCTCTTAATTTGGAAAAAAACTTTGATGCCATAAAATACTTGAATTCTTTAAAGCCCGGCGCTATTATATTTCCATAAGTTCTTTGTTCAGAAATGAGTAAAAAGGAGAAAAAGATGGCGAAAGAACAGAAAATAATCAAAAAGATGGGTACGCCCGAAAAACAGAAAAGTACAGAACCCGAAAAAAAGATGAGAAGAATTAAGAAAACGATTGACGAGAAGAAAAAAGCCGATCTTGATAAGCTTATAGATGAAATTGACGACGTTTTGGAGGAAAATGCCGAGGAATTCGTTCAGAATTACGTCCAGCGCGGCGGAGAATAAGCCCAAAACGAGCCCCAGAACTTCCGGGGCTTTTTAATTGAAAGTTGAAGTTTGATGTGTTATCTTATAGAAAAATACCTTGACAACTAAAGAGGAGCATTGTCATGCGGCGCCGGTTGATGGGTCTTGAAAAAGAATATGGACTTTACGGTGTTAATCCAAAAAAAATGGCTGAAACCGTGGACAAAATCCTTTCCCAAATGAGAACAGGTTTAGAGCACCTGGCAATAGAAGCGGTTCGGTATCGCACAATTTATTGGTCCATTAATGGCGCCAAATTATACAATGACACTCAGGGTGATCATCTTGAATATGCGACGCCGGAATGTGAATCGTTTAAGGATATCGTTGCTTGTGACAAGGCTGGTGAAAAAATTCTTATTAGACTGGTCAATTCTTACAATCAAAAAGAAAAAAGAAAAATCTTAATTTTAAAAAATAACATTTCTTATTATAGATCTAATGAGACCGATGGCATTGTCAGTGGCGAAACATCATGGGGCGATCATGAATGTTATCTCTTAGAAGCTTTTGAAAATATCTGCTCCGAATCGCGCTTTATAGATAATATTTTGCCTCATTTGGTAACCGAAATCATCTATACCGGCGCCGGGCACATTGAATCGTTAGGAGATTCTTATTGCTATGTTCTTTCTAGTAGAGCCGGTTTTATTACAAAAAAAACCGGCGAATCTGCAACTGCAGACAGACCGTTTATTATGAGAAGATACGGACAGGATACGCATGCTGATTACAACAAATGGCTTCGTTATCAAGTGGTTTCTAACGAAGCCAATATGCTTGAGGTGCCAACCTTCTTAAAATTCCTTACAACCCACCTTTGTTTTAGATTGGTAGAAGAAGGATGGCAGCTGCCGATTGATTTGGCCCTTGACGCTCCGTCCCAACTTAAAAAATTAAATCGTGATATTTATTTAGAAGATAGTTTAGAATTATTAAACGGCCAAACCAAAAAAGCGATTGACATCGAGCGGGTTTACCTTGAGGCGGCCAAAACCCTTGATCTTACGGACGAAGAACGAAAAGGTCTTGAACTCTGGGAGTGGGTTTTGGACTTGCTTTCTTGTGATTTAAAACTAGATGGCAATTTAAAAAAACTTTTCGGGGTTTTAGATCGAACCACTAAATGGTATTGGCTTAAAAAAAGGATGGAAAAAAGAAACTGGCCGCTAAGCCACCCCGAAATTTTAGGCATGAATCTGAAATATCACATTCTTAGCGATTCGCCGAAAGAAAGCCTCTGGTGCCTCTTAAATCTTAAAGATAAAGAGGAACCGTTTATTTATAGAGTCGTTTCGGAAGAAGAAATTGAAAGAGCCTTGACAGAACCGCCCCAGACTCGCGCCAAGATTCGCAGTGATTTTATAAAACTAGCATGTCATTATTCACCAGAAAGATTTAAGGTAATTAATTCAGATATCTGGAGTGAAGCCGTGTTAGAAGTAAAAGGTGAAAATAAGCAAATCAAAATTGATTTTGGAAACGATGATCCGCTAAACCCATCAAGGGAATCTTTTGAAAATTTTAAGAGAATGATTTTAGAAAACACCCCGGGCCATTAACGGCTTCGGGGTTTTATGTTATAAACGTAAGTGATTATGCTTGAAAAAAACTACACCAAAATCGGGCGGGCGGCCGAAATAGCGGACGCCAAAGAAAGGCGTTTTTACCGCGCTCTGGAAATGTTCCCGGCGTTTTTGTCGTGGTCCACTCTTTTTTTGATTGTCTTATTGTCGTGGCTCCTGCCTTTTTGGATGGCGATTTTTATTATCGCTTTTGACGTTTATTGGCTCTTTAAAACCGTGTTTTTATCGCTTCATATGCGCTCGGCTTTTAGTAAAATGAAGGAAAACTTAAAAAAGAATTGGCTTAGCGAACTTGCGAATATTAGACCGGTTTCAAAAGAACTTGGAAATATCAGTTGGCAGGATATATATCACTTGGTGATTTTACCGATGTATCAGGAACCGCTTGAAGTGGTCAGGTCAAGTTTTTTAAGCTTAAGCAAGGTTAATTATCCGTTAGACAAGTTGATTGTGGTTTTGGCCACCGAAGGGAAAGGTGGCGCTACTACCGCCCTTACGGCGGCGGAAATCAGAAGAGAATTTGGCGGCAGATTCTTTAAATTCTTGGTAACCGAACACCCCGCCGACATTGCGGGCGAAATTGCCGGCAAGGGCTCAAATGACAGTTGGGCGATAAAAGAGGCAAGAAATAAAATCATTGATGAATTAAAGATTTCTTATGAGCAAATTATTGTTTCGGTTTTTGACGTTGATACCGTAGTTCATCCGGAATTTTTCGGCCGCTTGACCCACGCTTATCTTTCTTCCAATAAGCCGCTGCGGTCATCGTTTCAGCCGATTCCGATTTTTGTAAATAATATCTGGGTTGCGCCGGCTTTCGCGAGGATTTTCGCTTTTTCAACGACTTTTTGGCAAATGATTCAGCAGTCGCGTCCCGAGCGGCTTATAACTTTTTCATCCCAGTCAATCGGCTTTAAGCCGCTCAGTGAATTGGGGTTTTGGCAGACCAACGTGGTGAGCGAGGACTCAAGAATTTTTTGGCAATGCCTGCTTTATTATGATGGCGATTGGCAGACTGCGCCGCTTTTTTTTCCGGTTTATATGGACGCCAACGTCGGCCCGACTTTTTGGGCTACGATTAAAAACCAATACAAGCAAATCCAGCGATGGTCTTACGGCGTGGAAAATAACGCTTATTTTCTATTCGGATTTTGGAAAAATAATAAAATTAATAAAAAGAAAAAATGGCGCCTTGGTTTTGTGATGATTGAGGGGGCCCATTCGCTAGCCACCAATTCCTTGATTATCTTTCTCTTGGGATGGCTCCCGACCCTAATCGGCCGCGGGGAATTTTCAGAGACCCTTTTGTCTTATAATTTGCCTTACATAACCCGTCTAATTATGACTTTTGCCATGGTCGGCCTCATTTTTACCGCTATTATCGCCGCCAATCTTCTGCCGCCTCGTCCGCCGCATTACGGTCGTTTTAAATATGTTTGGATGTTTTTACAATGGCTTCTATTTCCATTAAATATGATTCTTTTCGGTTCCATTCCGTCGCTTGATTCTCAAACTCGCTTAGCGCTCGGAAAATATCTCGGGTTTTGGAATACGCCAAAATCCCGAAATTTCTAATTTCTAATTATTCTAAGTGCGCTCGGTTTTTAAATTCACTGACTTTTTGCGCGAGAAGCGGATATTTTTTTAAGTTTGGGTCGGTGCTTAAAATTGTTTTTGCGGCTTCGCGGGTTTCTTCAATAAGTTTCAGGTCGGTAAGCGATGCCATTGCCAAATCGGGCAGTCCGGATTGGCGGACGCCGGTAAAGTCTCCCGGGCCTCTGATTTCCAGATCGCGTTCGGCCAAGTCAAAACCGCTTTGAGCCGATTCAATGGCTTTCAAACGTTCGTTAGTTTTACCGGACGCCGAGTCGGTCAGGAGGAAACAATATGATTGATGTCGCTCTCGCCCCACCCGGCCTCTAAATTGATATAGCGAAGCCAGGCCGAATCTGTCAGCGCCTTCAATCATCATTACGGTGGCATTGGGCACATCAATTCCCACTTCAACAACCGAGGTGGAAACCAGAATATCAAGATTTTTATTTAAGAAATCGGCCATTATTTTTTCTTTTTCTTTTGATTTAAGCCGGCCGTGCAAAAGCCCAATTTTTAAATGCGGGAAAATATCCGTTTTAAGACGTTCGTATTCTTTTTTAACAGCCCTGGCTTCAAGTTTTTCTGACTCTTCTATTAAGGGACAAATGACAAACGCCTGGCGGCCATTTCTTATTTCGTTTTTTATGAATTCGTAAGCCCACTCGCGTTTGCTTGGTGGCACGATTTTGGTGATTATATTTTTTCTTCCTTTAGGCATTTCTTTTATAAGCGATAAGTCCAAATCGCCCCAAATGGTTAGCCCCAGAGTTCTGGGAATTGGCGTTGCCGACATTGAAAGAAGATGCGGGATGGACTCTTTGTGATGGTCGGCAAGCGTGGCCCGTTGGTTGACGCCGAAACGGTGCTGTTCGTCAATAATTATCAAAGCCAGGTTTTTAAAAATAATATTTTTCTGGATAAGCGAATGAGTGCCGATAATTACTTTAAGCTCGTTATCTTCAACTTTTTTAATAAAAATTTTTTTGCTGATTTTGCCTTGAGAGACTCGGGCCTCCGCAGACGTCAGGAGTCCAGTCGGGATTTCGAATTTCTCAAACAGCGGCTGAATTTTTTCATAATGCTGGCGGCTTAAAATTTCTGTCGGCGCCATAAAAGCGGCTTGATATCCGTTTAGCGCAGTAAGATACGCCGCCATGGCGGCAACAATGGTCTTGCCGCTGCCGACATCGCCTTCCAGAAGCCGGTTCATCGGCTTTGGCCCCTCAATATCTTTGATTATTTGCCATGAGGCCCTTTTTTGGTCATCGGTCAACTTGTAGGGCAGAGAATCAACGAATTTTTTGGCGGCTTTTTCGTCAAATTTGACAGACGGAGATGTTTTTTGCCGCAGTTTCAATCTTTCAAGTCTCATGAATAGCTGTAAAATAAAAAGCTCTTCAAAAGCGAAGCGTTTTCTGGCCAATTCGGCATCTCCCATCTTGTTAGGAAAATGGATTTGGGACAGGGCGTGAACCAAGTTTGGGAGATGATAATTTTTTCTTATTTCATCCGGCAAAACATCCGGTAATTGGTTTGCAAATTTTAAAATTGGTTTTATGGCAAAACGCAGCCAGCGCGAAGTGATGCCGGACGTTTCCGGATAAACCGGAACCAAGCGTCCCGTGTGAAGCGATTCTTTTTTATTTTTCTGTTCCCCGTAGCCCACTATTTCATAGGCGGGATTTGAAAAACAGAGCCGATTCCTGTTTAGGACGACTTTGCCGGAAAGATTAATCAAGCGGCCCAGCTTGAATTGGTTGGTCAGATAGGGCTGATTGAACCAGATGGCTTTTATTCGTTTGGTTTGACATCTTTAATCGGGGTAAACTCCGAAAAATCCTCATAGCGGTAAGGAAAATGATAAAGCAAGTCGTGGATCGTCTTTATTTTCAATTTAACGAGTTTTTTAACGGCAGCCGGATTGAAATATTTTATATTTTCAATTGAAGCGTCTAAAATTGAAGTCATGACGCCCTCGAGAGGAATCGAACCCCTATCACGGGAACCGCAATCCCGTGTCCTGTCCATTGAACGACGAGGGCTAATTAAAAAACGTGGCTATATTTTACCACGTTTTTTAAATTTCCGCCATTAAATAAAAAACTAAAAAAATCTTTTCCTCAGTAAATCTACAAGCGATTGTTCTTCTTCGTTTTCCGGCAGGTATCTTAAAAGAATTTTTCTTATTTGCAATTCGTCGCTATTGCGGAAGGGAATGGTTAAAAGAGGCGTGAAGTGGCGTTTGTAATGGAAAGCCAGTTCGGCGTGATCGGAAAAAATCCAAAATGATTCAAAATTGTCATAAAGATAAATTTTTGATCCGATACATAGCCCTTCGCCGTCAAGCCGAAAATCAAGAAGTTCCAGTTTTTTATTTTTTGACGAATATATTATTAGCGCGGCCAGCGCGACAATGATTATAAAAAGATAATTTTTTAGGATAATTGAAAAAACCACAATTGCTAAACCAAAAATTGAAAGCGCCCAGTACCACTCGTCGCTTTTAGGCGAAAAATTCGGCTCTTCCATCTGCCATTCCAAAATTTCAGCTGCGCCGCTTTCTTTTTCCAAATCACGATCTTCTTTAACTTTAATTTTTACAGGTTCGTTTGTCATATGTCAGTCATTATAGAGCCTTTCAGGCGATTTTTCCAGAGGGCGGTTTGATGGGAATCGTTCGGGTCATTTATTCGGGAAATGAGACAAATGAGACACTGGATAGGTGGTTTGGGCAGTGTAACATTCTAAAGGGTTACTTTCCCATCCTTGATACTAAAATACTCAAATCGGTTAAATCAACTCTGCCATTATCATTAAGGTCATATTGCGGCGTATCGATAGACCCGAAGTTATAAATTAAAATGCTTAAATCGGTCAAGCCGACTTTGTTATCGTTATTAAAATCGTAAACCTCCGGCTTATTGTCTATTACAGAATAAACAACGCCGTTTTTATTTCCGGTGATGTTCGTTCCTTCTCCATCAGCGGCCAGAATCTGGGCATCGGCAAAATCTATTTCGGCTTCCCCAATCATTTTGGGTTTGAAAGTTATCGTTAAAATTTCGCCCGTTCCCGAAAATCCCTTGTCTCCCGTCAAAACACCGGAGAATTCAATGGTTCCGGAAGTGTTGCTAAAAGACGGTTCTTGAACCCAAAAAGTGAGGATGGAATTTTCTTTGGAGATATTGACCGCCTCCAAGCTGTCCATAGGAAATTTAATTACGGCGTCAACGGCATTTACGGGATTTTGAGTGTTAACGCCGACAACAACTTCAAAATTCTGATTGAGCGCGGTAATCATGTTGTCTTTCGACAGTAGCGATATATCAGCTTTTTGATCTCCCGGCTGGCCGATCAAACCGATAGCTGCCGCGAAAACCAAAGCCGACAATCCGAAAACCAAGGCGTATTTTTTGTATCTTCCCGGCGGTGTTTCGGAGTGATAACTGGCCAGAACAACGCCTATCAATAGCAAAAGCTGGGCAATGATAAAACCGAGATAAGCGTAGGGCGCGTTAACAAGGGCCAAAAAATATATCGGGAACACTTTGGCGGTTTGCCAGATATATAGATCGGAAATCATATATACAATCCAGCCGAGAATAATAAACGCCGTTCCGATTCTGGCCAAAAGCGGAGCTAAAATCGCCGGTTTCCGCCTTAAAGCGCTGACGGAGGCGGCGATGATAAGCAGAATAATAAAGTAATTGAACAAACGGGTAATGCCCATCAACATTACGGCCGGAATTTCAAACAAAAATCTCAAGGCGAAAATTGAAAAAGTAAAAACTATAAAAACAATAATTGGAAGTTTGTTTATCCAGAATTTCTCTTTAGTTATCAGTGTCGCCACGCCTCTGTAGAACAAAAGATAAGCAATAACGGCAAGGGGGAAAGTTACGGCGTAAAATGTGGTTAATTTTATAAAGCTTAAAGCGATGCCGAGGTTAAATAAGGCGGCCGGTATGCGGTATAGAGAAAATAACAAAAAAGCTGCCGCCCATTGGCGCAGCGATGATTTGTGAAGAGGATTTTTCTCCTTAAACGACAGAATAAAAACCACGAGGCCGAGCAGCCAAGCGGTTAAGATGCTCAAACTTGAAAAAGACATAAGTAAAGAAGGAGACATTTGGATAATCAAAAAGCTTCCCAGTAATAAAATACAGAGAGAGAGAGAGAGAGAGAGAGAGAGAGAGAGAGAGAAT
>LCEQ01000025.1 GCA_000994805.1 Candidatus Azambacteria bacterium GW2011_GWA2_42_9
CGGATGGGAAGAGGAGCTTGTGCGACTTATTAAAAAGAAAACTTTATAAAGTTTTATTATTTTGACTAACTTTATAAAGTTTGTTAATATAGGAACCACATAATACTAAAAATAAATTTATGTCTATGACTACGCGTCAAAAACTCGAAGTAATTCAAAAAATGCTCGGACTGACCCAGACAAAGCTGGCCCTAAAATTCGGCGTATCTTTCGTTGCTTTCAACGGCTGGTGGACAGGTAGGTCAAACCCAAGACCTAAGATGCGGACCGCCATAGACGAACTGTTTTTAGAAGTGACCGGACAGAAGATAATTCCCGCCGACAAGCTCACAGCCAAAAAACAATCTTTACAAAAAAAATCATCGGAACATAAAAATGTGGTGCGAGAGATTTTAGATAATCCGGATATTCGCGATCAATTAATTTTGAAGCTCACGTATCATAGCAACAGCATCGAAGGGAGCACGCTTACCGAACCGGACACGGCGACAATTCTCTTTGATAACGCCGCATTGCCCAATAAAAGTCTAACCGAACAACTGGAAGCGAAAAATCATCAAACAGCCCTAAACTACCTATTCGATCATATCGCTAAAAGAGAAAATATTGATGAGAATCTGGTGCTCAAGCTCCACAGCATTCTTATGAACGGCATTCGCCCGGATGCCGGTGTTTATCGCAATCATGCAGTCAGAATTACCGGCGTTAATTTACCTACCGCAAACTATGCAAGCGTCCCAAGGCTAATGGCGGAAGTAATGGCTAAAGTCGCAGAAAATTCCAAGGACGTCATCGCATCATCCGCGAGTGTTCACAGCAGATTCGAACAAATCCACCCTTTTTCGGATGGCAACGGGCGCGTTGGCCGCTTACTTATGAACGCAATGCTTCTTGGCGCAAACTTCGCCCCCGCGATCATTCGTCAAGAACAAAAACGGTTGTACTATACCTATCTGTATAAAGCTCAAACTAAAGATGATCACAGCCAATTGGAAAATTTCTTTTGTGAAGCCGTTATGGATGGATTCAAAATCCTTGAACGTACAGATATAAGATAATCGCATGGCAGTTATTACCGAGCAACAAAAAGTAGTGGTTAAAATAATTTACTTTAATGATTGAAGGAGAAAAACCGACACCAATCGGGGCGGGAGAACAGATTAGGATTTCAAATTCCCTAGATCGTATCAAAGGAATGAGCAAGGGCCTTAATGAACTTGTTCAACGAATCGGAATGTTGATACAGGGGAAAGATGATTTACTGAAAAATGAATGGCAAAAACCAGAAATGGAACGTAACTACAGCTTAATTGCCGCACTTGAAGATGAACTAGAAAAACTTGATCAAGCTATTAATGACGCGATAGACATTTCCGTTAAGTTGCAAGAGGGGGAAAGTAAATTGCGGGAGCGTTTTCTGGACATTGAAAAACGAATGCGTACTAGAGGTTATTGATAACTGGTTTTCTATACATAGGTTAAACCTATGTATGTAGTGAAAAAGGAAAGGAAAAAAAGGAAGAAAAAGAGGCACGCGAAATAGAAGAAATCCGCAAACGCCGCTGGGTAAAATAGGCTTCTAATCCAAAGCCTCGCTTTGGATTAGAAAATGCTTACAAAATAAGGATATTTTCTTTGTTTCCCATAAAACGCCTTATAAAGTTTTAATGTTGGGTACTCATCCAAGGGGAGTCCTTGGATTGAATAAGAGAAATAGAGATTTTCCTGCTATAATGAAAGGGCGAGTAACCTTATGAACAAAGAAGATATCCCGATTTTTAACCTGTCAAAAACAGAACTTATCCCAGAAGACAAAGAGGTAGTTCGCGCCGAAGCGAACAGGGCAATTGAGAACGAAACTGAAGAAATGAAGAGAGTCCTTCGGGAGATTTCTATCCCAATGAATGAACGTGTCAGCATGGTTGCGGATGAACTCCATGCCTTTCAAACTGAACGTTGTAAATCCTATGGTAGAAACCCGCCCGATAAGCCAGAGGTATTTGGGGTTCCCATAGAATACAGAGCAAGATTATCAAAATCCGACAGTATTGGTGGTTTTACGAACAGTATCGACAATACTGTTGTTGTTTTCACATACCCCAATGAGCTTGATATGTGGATTGCTAAAAAAATTGCGCATGAACTTGAGCATGCCTACGCGTATCATCAAAATCGTGCAGATGTAAATTTTGAAGCATCAGAAGATGATCCTCAAGTAATAGTTGGATGCTATCGAAGGGGAGGAGTAACACTTTCACCCAAAGGGGAATACGGATACTTTCTTGAAGAAGGAGCAGCGGAGCTGGGCGCCATTGAATATTTTACCGAACATATCTCTAAGCTGTTCCCTGATGATTATGAGTCCTATCTCAAAGAAAGAAGTAAGTTTATGGAGGAACAAGGTTTGCGAGAGGCCACAAAAGATTATTTGGGTCCATCTTACAATCGGGAAACACAAACGGTCCAGATGGGAGCTACTATTTATGCCTATCCGGTGGGAGTTGTCAAAAGCCTGATAGATGAACTACCAGAAGGCCGAGAGTTAATTAACCAAGCTCATATAAGGGGTAATTATGTTCCGCTCGCCAGAGAGTTTGAAAAACTATTGGGCAAGGGGACGTTCAGGGTCTTCATGTCTCTCCCAATAAAGGAGGAATCGATACGAGGTTTAGGAGAATTATTTTCTGCGATGAACGAGCGAGAAAGAAAAACGATAATGGAGAAGTTGCTCCATAGCAGACCTTATGATAAAGAAACATTACGGCGTCGGGGGGTATTGTAGACCATTTGCCACAACCCTAGAAATAATCCAAGGGGAGTCCTTGGATTAAGAAAGTGGTGATTAAAATATCTGTGGCAGAGACCGCGAGGAGACAAATTGAATGGTTAACAATTATTTCACACTCGTTTCAACCTTTGCTATACTTTACTTTATGCTAGAAAAATATCTTCAAGAGATCGGTCTTACGGATAAAGAAGCGAGTATTTACTTGGCGCTTTTGCAGGTGGACAATGCTTCTGTTGCCAGCATGGCGCAGAAAACAAAAATAAAACGACCGACGGTGTATGTTGTCCTTGAATCGCTTCTTAAAAAGGGGCTGGTGAGCCAAGTGCAGATTGGGAAGAAAACGCATTATCAAGCAGAGCCGCCGGAACGACTTGAAACGTATGTTGAGCGGCGCAAAATAATGCTCGATGAGCAATCAAGGCGCCTTAAAGACATCATCCCCCAGATTAAAAGTATTCAACGAGAGACGGGCGAGCGGCCAATTGTGAAATATTTTGAGGGGAGAGAGGGAGCGGTTAGCGCCCTCGAAGAATTTTTTGGAACGGACGAGAAGGGAGGCGATGCGTATTTCTTTTATTCTCGCGATCTGCTCGATGAAATCTTTACCAAAGATGAAAAAGACAGATATGTTAAAATCCGTCTCCAGAAAAATATTCATTCGAAATCAATTTATACTTACAAAAGCGGATCTCTTGAAAATGTCGACAATGCCGACAGGATAAAAATCGATGCGGACAAATATCCTGTTACCTGTGATATTGCTATTTATAAAGATAAAGTAAGGATAACTACCCTCGGTGATAAAATTGTCAGCATATCTATACGTTCAAAGGATATCGCAGATACTTTTGTAAGTTTGTTTAAATTGGTGCACGACAAAAGTAAAGGGGCGTAGATCAAAAAAGATCCACGCCCCAGTGTTGCACCCCTGGGTGGATGTTATATAGGAAAACATGCCCCGGGGAAATCGCCATACGAAAGATCTACTTTTATTTTTAGCGGCTCTCGCCCATTTTAACTCCTTCGGCTCTTAGCCAAACTAAACTGCAATAAAGAAACTACTCTTGTCTCGCTAATCTTTGGAGAGTTCGACTGGAAATCTGGATACCCTCTCATAGTGGCTATGATACCACTATGAGAGGGCAGAGCCTTATTTCGCGTCGCCCATAGCACCCTCCTGGGTTAGGTTGACATTGGTTATCTTAGCATACTCGTTTTTTTTGTCAATATTTTTTGTCAATTTCATCAAAAAACGCCGATTTTACGGCATTTTTTGTTTATTTAATGAGCTGATTTAAGGAATCTGCCTAAATGAAAAGGGGTGACAAAATGTTTTTGGTAATTTTTAGAGACAATAATTTTGATAAATATACACTTTTGTCATAAATATAAATCAAATTATATACCTAAAATATCCTTATTTAACAATATATTTGTATGGTAAAGTAAAAGAAAATGACAAAAGTACTTGACAAATTTATATGCTTGTGTATAATACCCCAAGAAAATTGAAATCGAGAAGGGCGTATCTAAAGCATTGTTTTGACGGAATTTAATAACAAAGTTATGTCCGATTCAAAATGGATGCCTAGATATACCCTTTTGAAGGTTCGAATGGGCGATGCGGTCACAAAGATTGTTTCTGGTCGCCTGCTAGATTTTCTAGTCTTTAGGAAGTTTTGCAGGCGGTCAGAATAATCTGATTGCTGGGGCGTATGGCGGATGCCCGTTTTAAATCCACCAAAGCAAGGAGGACTGCACAATGGCCGAGCTTCTTAAGGCTCTGCGTGGATCGCGCCTCATTGCCATGGGAATGGTAGACGGCCGTAAGGTCTGCCATTACCTCATGAGCAATGGGAACGTGCTCGAAGTCATCTTGTAAGGCGACTTCACACGCACTCGCGCTGACCCCAGTCTGACAGCGCGCAATAAATAAATGGGGACGCACGTGGCGAACAAAAGCACGGGCACGGAAGAGGGATAAAAGACCGAAACCCTTCCAAGAGCTTCATTGGTAGACATGCTCAAACTACCCGCCTTAACCCGAGCATAATCGTGGTCGTCGGGCAAACATGTTGTTTGTTTGCCCTATCTTTTGAGGACTTAAAGAAATTTGAGTTTTCAATGGGATAGCAGGTGTATCAAAGTGTTCTTTCGAAAATGTCCTGTGCCGAGCCTTTTTACACTGCAGTCTATCGCGTAAAAGGGAATTAGATCGTAGTCCTTGTTAACTGGGCGTCTGATGAGTCTAATTGTATAGGATAGTTAATGGGAGCGTTTCCCGAAAAACGCAAGTTGCCTATTCAGAGGTTCATGGTCTCTGAAAGCAAGGTGATCAAGGATCGCCTGACAACATGACACGAAATGCTAATTCGTGTCGCTGTTTCGGAATGCGTATTCCGACTGATGACGCCGGAGAGTTTTGATGATAGGTATAAGTTTGCTTATCATATGGCCGTACTCGCGTACGTTGCTGGTAAACAGGGGAATGTTGGCGGTTGGCTGCATAGCGCGTTCAATGCACTACCGCAAGGACTTTCTTTCAACTATCGTGCATTGCGATATGGCGAGGATGCGCCGTGCATATGCAGTAACGTTGAATACCTCTGCACTCTTGCTCAAAAAGTTGATTATGAGGATGGTGCCCAAGCGTTTAGGCATATATATTGCCCCGCTCTCGGTACTACCGCATATTTGACTCCAAACCTACGCATCCCAGCCCCATATTTTACGATGGAAAACACGGTTAAGGATGCCATAAAGTTTATGGGCAAGTACCTGCTTCGATAGCCTTCGGCTCTCCCGCGCAGACCCTCGTCTGACTGCGCGGTAACTCCGGGTGGAAATCCTGGAAGAAATAAAGAGGGATTGTGGTGTGATAAAAGACCGAAACACACCTTCGAGTTTGGTGATACTCGTTAAACTATCACCATCTGTCTCGGAATGTGCATTCCGACTGATGACGCCGAAAGGCAGAAACAGAAAGTTCTTTCCCTGTCGACTCTCAAGTAAGTTTTCTGCCTGCCGCCACCATGCAGCTATGTTCAGATGGAAAAACGCAGTTGTTGCTTGCGATGGGTGTCC
Source organism: Candidatus Azambacteria bacterium GW2011_GWA2_42_9 (assembly GCA_000994805.1). Taxonomy (GTDB): domain Bacteria; phylum Patescibacteriota; class Minisyncoccia; order UBA10092; family UBA10092; genus GWA1-42-19. Next base: position 5,873 of record LCEQ01000025.1, read on the forward strand.
GAGTAGAACCGAAAGGAGGAACCAAACGAAAACACCGAGTGGCAACCCCGCCTTCCGGAAGAAGCGCAAAAAGGGTTGTGACAAGGAGGAGGCGTGTCTGAACCCAGACTGACGCGGGGATTCTGCAAAATTCATAATGCAGACCGAAGCCGCAGGGTTCAGTTCACTGGGCGAGCAAAAGATAAAAACTTTTCTCTCGCCCTATCTTTTGAGAACTTAATCGAGTATTGAGTTTTCAATGGGATAGACAGTTCTTTTAAATTTTGACTACCGCGAAATACTTCGCACCTGCTCCTCGGGGATTCTGGGGTTTGGAGAGAGACATGAGCGCACTTACCGCGTTGGTTGAGAAGAATAACCTTCCCGTGTCTCTGTTTAGCGCAGAGATAGAGAAAACCGGTGACCGTACCGCATTCCCATGGAGGGACGCGGTGTCCGATTATCTCGGGGAAGTAGGCTACGGTGGTTACGATGGCATCACAGATGTGAAGTTGATTGGCGCAAAGAAATTATTTCTTTGGACGCACAATCAGCAGAACGGAAGTGACGCCATGGACTACTGGTGGTCGATACAAGAACTCGTGGATGGGCGCTGGAAAACTCTTTACGAGAGGCGCTATACCGGATATGACCGATACAATTCGGACCGGTACACGAGCACCTTCGCCGAGGCTGAGAAGATTGCTCCTGCAAGCATCTTCGAAAACCCCGCGTAGGCGTATCCACGCAGACCCCAGTCTGACTGCGTGTAATAAATAAATGGGGAAGAGCCTGGCGAGTATCGCTCGCAGAGGTCCGATGAGAGGATATGAAAGACTAAAACCCTCATCAAAGCTTTTCTGGTAGATACGCTTAGACTACCCGCCTAACCCGAGCGTGATCGTGGTCCTGGGCAAACACGTTGTTTGTTTGCCCTCTTTATCAAGATCTCAAACACAATGTTTGAAATTTTGTAGAGAGTTGTTCTTTGGAAATTAAAAACACACACAGTAATGTGCTCGCAAGTATGTTGTTAGTACATTGCTGTGTGTGTTTGGAGAGAACGCATACAGGCCACCCTCATCGCGTGTAGCTTGCCAAAGCTACCAAGGATGAACGGATCATAACTCGTCTGAGCTATGAAGCTATTAGGTTAGACAGGGCTGTCTAACTTGCAACCTTCGCGCGAAGGTTGCAGGCAAGCACCACTTCGGTGCAAGTCCCTTTGTTGGGGACATCTCTCTGGGGGAAGGTGGTCGCTCCATCTTTCCTCAATATCTCTTGAGTTGGGGATCTCAAGTAAATAAAAATCCTCTCTGTCTCGGAATATGTGTTCCGACTGATGAGCTCGAAAGAGCGAAACAGAAGTTCCTCAAATTCAACCACAGACCACCCAAAGGAGGACGTCAAATGATGACATACCCAGAAATGATTGCGGAATTTGTAAAACAAATTCGCGCAGGAACCCTGGATTGGTTTCTGGCGTGCATGGCAATTGGGGTGCTGTGCATCATATGGGTCTTTGTCCGGCATCATCGCGAGACCCGCGGAAAATCATGACTAAGACTCGGCGCCTCGTCAGGTAGGCGTGGCAACAGAAGCGTGCAGAAGTTTTGCACACAACCGTTCAAGGGCAAGTCTAACGGCTTGCCTTTTTTGTTTTTTGGAACAAATGATATGATAAACTTATACGGAGAGTTTAGTCAGCTTTCTGAACAAATAACATAATTTTACAAAAAATATGCCCATGGAAAAATACAAGCCATCAAATGAGGA
>LCEQ01000026.1 GCA_000994805.1 Candidatus Azambacteria bacterium GW2011_GWA2_42_9
TTAAGAGCTCGGTTTTATCCAATTTAACCTCCACAATTTTGCCTCCTTTTAGAGTAACAAAATACTCAACGTGCCAAAATAACTGCCAGGGTTTTTCATTTCCAGCAACTTTCACCAGGTGTCTTTCGGTATACATCGCTAAAATCACCGGGTTGCCATCTCTATTTTCCCCGCGGCGAAAAGTAATAAGAGTCTCCGATTCATAAGCGCTTGAAAGATATTCGCCTTTGTAATCTTTCTCATACATTTTTACTAACGCTTCTTCGTCTTCTTTGAAAAATTTTTTGTAATTAGCAATGCGTCTTGCGCGAATTTCTGGTTTATCCACGCCGTGTGTGTATGATACCGCGAGATTAAAGTCGCGCTTTAAAAAGGCATTAAAATATTTCTCAACCGTTTCTTGTTCCAGCGACTTATTTCTTGTCGGATCGGGCAAATCCGATTCTGCACCATGAGCCATAAGCGTTAATAATAAAATAACAAGCGCTATTTTTCCAAGCCTTTCCATTTACCCCCTCCTTTTGTGTTTGTGTTAAAGACCCCAATATCTTATGTTTATTGTATAACACAAACTCCTTATTTTAGCTACTTATGTGTAAATTTAAGCCGCAAGCCGGGTAGTGAAAACTCAACTACCCGGCAAGCCAGCCGCCGTCCACATAAAAAGTGGCTCCGGTAACATAACTTGCTTCTTCCGATGCTAAAAATACCACCATTGCCGAAACTTCTTCCGATTTTCCGATTCTTTTGAGCGGAACGCCGGCCATCATTTGTTTCATGGCTTCCTCGGGTATTTGCGCCGACGAAATCATTGGCGTATCAATGGCTCCGGGACCAATGGCATTAACGTTTATGCCAAGCGGCGCCCATTCAACCGCCATCGTTTCGGTCATTCCGATAACCCCGCCTTTCGCCGCGGTGTAATGGCAGCCGCCGGCGATACCGACGCCGACTCCGCCCGAAGCGATTGACGCGATATTAATAATCCGACCCCATTTATTTTTCGCCATTTCTTTGGCAGCACGCTGAGCGCACAAAAATTCGCCCTTTAAATCAATATCAATCATTTTATCCCAGTCTTCTTCGGTGATTTCTAAAGCCGGTTTGGGCTGGTAAATACCGGCATTGTTGACCAAAATATCTAAGCGGCCATATTGTTTTACAACTTTGTCAAAAACTGCGTCCACCTCGGCTTTATTTGAAACATCCAGCTTAAAAGCCGCGGCTTCGCCGCCTTTTGATTTTATTTCGTCAGCTACCGCCTGGCATTCTTTTTCGTCAATATCCGTCACCGCAACTTTTGCCCCTTGCGATGCCAGCGCGATGGCATGGGATTTCCCCATTCCCCGACGGGCACCGGTTATAAGAGCAATTTTATCTTTAAGATCAAACATATTGTATATTATACTTTTAATTTTAATAATTTTCGACCTTTATGGAAGCGGACAGCCGCTTTCCCGGGAAAGTTTTATAAGCCCTTGTTCGCCTACTAATTTTCTGCCATCGCCCAAAATCCAAGTTGGATAATCCCCAATGTCAGAGTCCAAACATTGTTTTGGATTTTGCGGGCATTCAACATAATTTATAAATTTGAAAGACTCGCCGAATGCCTTCTTTTCGTTTTGACAATGCGAACACCATTCAGCGCCGTACATCACCACTTTCTTTGATGCCAAACATTTTGCCAACGTATCAAGCGCGTTTTCCGAATTTCCCGCGTCTTGTTTTCCCCAATCCAAAAGTAAAAATGCAAAAACCAAAATAATAACGCAAAATATAAAAATAATTTTGCTATTCATCGCAGCAGTCAACTAATTTATCAACTATATCTTTAAGAGTCCATGGTTTTTCTGAAGCCGCTGTTTTTTTGATTTCTGAGATGTTAATTAATTTTAGTCTTAATCCCCAAAATAAATTATAAATTTCATGGGCCTTGCCATAAACTTTTTTCGCCTCGCCTTTCTTGCCGTCGGCATAAAGTTTCGTCCCGACTTCCATAAGCCGCATCGTCGCGCCCAACAAATGTTTTGAAACGCACCAGGTTTCGCCCTCGTGTTTGCCTATCAGCTTCTTCAAAAGCTCTTTGCGGACTTCTCTCACTTGGACTAGCAAATCGAAATAATGGTCTTTCCCAGTCTTAGCTCCGGTAAAAAAGAAGTGTTCTTCAAGGCTGATCAGATTCATCACCGCCAAACTCAAGTCCTCTTCGGTTGATAAATCAATCTCGCCCGATTTTTTTATCTTTTCAATTTTTTCTATTAATTCTTTAAATTTTTTATTATCTATATCCATGTTATTAAATTATGAAGATAATAATTCCCAGCGCGACCATCGCGGTGCCGCTTATAATTTTAAGCTTTCTCATTTCCGTTTTTTTCCAATTTTGGACTTTATCATAAAGCGTTTTGTCGCTCGCGATAAAAAGAATGACAAGAAGCGGCAGGACAAAAATCAGGTTGTAGAAAATAAGATAACCCAAGCCCTTAATGTAAGTGGTGCTGTCATGCAAAAGCCCCAAAACCATGAGATACGGCCCGCCGGTGCAGGGAAATTCGCAAAGACCCACAAGGCCACCTAAAACAAACGCCGCCGGCGCCGAGTTTTTTTCCATCAATTCTCCTATTTTTTGGTGCGCCGCCTGTGGGATTTTCAGCTTTACCGGAAACGCGGGAAAAAATTCATTAATCAGATTTATCGCGCCAAAAGCGATAAGAAGCGCCGCGCCGACTTTCGCCATAAAATGCGGCGTATTAAAGATATGAAGCGTTTGCAGTATGCCGAGTCCAATAAGAATATAAATCAGAAAAAGACCGGCTATGTAAAATCCGCCGATTTTAAGGATTGACGAACGTATTTGGCCCAAACTGAAAAGAAACGCGATGGTGATGAGTAGAATTGAAAAGGCGCAAGGGTTGACACTGTCAACAAGCGCCGCGGCGACAATAAGCGGCAAAAGCAATTTTCCCCCATTGGATAATTGCCACAAAACATCGGCGCTTTTAAGAGAGCCGAAATAAACGGCCGCCACAATCAAAACAACCGCTATCCCTATTAACCAATAAATTTTATTTTTCATACTACGGGGTGACATTAACCTTAAAAGTAAGAGTGAGCGGCTCGGCGGCTCCCGTATCAATAAATATTGCTCTTTCAACCATGCCGATTCCCGCCGGCCCGTGAGCCGCGGGATCAAAAGTCGCTTTCACGATTATTTTTTCTCCAGAGTTTACAATAATATTTGCCCGGCTCGCGCCGCTGTGTCCCGGCATACCAAACGGGCCGTATTTTTTATCGCCCGTTTTGATTTCGGCACTGGTGCACATGCAGGAAGTTGAGACCTCGCCGATTTTAACCATTTTATCACTCGCGTTTTCCAAAATATATTCATGATCTATCAAACCGTTTTTAATTCCGACATCGCCGAAATCGTAATTAATTTCTTTGACGGTTAATATTCCGCCCGAAGCTTCATTATTTATTGTCGCAGTTTGCGATCGGCCATTTTTGCCGCCAAACCAAACGAGCCCGCCGATAACTGCCGCGAAAAGAATTAAAGATAATGCCATAGTTTTTATATTATTCATAAATTTTGATTTTGATTAATCTAAAAAACAAACAAAAAAGTACCCCCAACAAAGGGATGGCTGACGCGCGGATAAAACCGAAAAATCGGTTTATGCCGCCGCTAAAATAAAATCCGGGCTGTTTATGTGAAGCGAAAGCCAGCGAATTATCCGCCGAATTTTTGGAAGCACCGGAAATAATCCGCCTTGAACTTGAAAAACAAAATCATCGTCTTCGCCGTTTAAAGGCCGGGGCAAAACAGAAAAAATCATTCCGGAAAGAAGAATCAATAAAATAACGCCCAAAACCGCTGTTGAAAAATATTTAAAGGCGTCAAGATGAAAAACTACGAAAGTAAACGCTCCATTCAAAGGGCAAGGCGCGCCAAGGCGGTTTTCAGCGATACAGCCGCCGTTGTGGATATCCCCGAAAATCATTGAAACAAAGCCAAAAATCGCCACCCCGAGAAAACTGATTATTAAAAATATGATAAACGCGGATTTCATTGTTTCTAATATAGCAAAAAACTAAAATCGCGTCAAAATTCCAATAAAATAAAATTGATTTTTTGAAAAATTTTTCGTATAATTCTATTTATTGCGGGGTCGTCTAATGGTAGGACGTTTGGCTCTGAACCAGAAAATTGGGGTCCGATTCCCTACCCCGCAGTTATTAAACCTTCAAATATTTTCTTGCCGCCATAAAACTTGAAAAAATTCCCAAAGCGATGCCGGCCAAGGTCTGGAAAAAAAGAATCCCGAAAAAATTGCCGTAAAAATATTGAACCAAATTTATTTCCGGCAAAAAGTTAAATAATTTCGGCCCTAAAAAGCCGATGCCGGGGATTACTGCCATAAAAGCGAAAGCTGAAGCGGCAATGCCATGCAAAACCCCTTCAACGATAAACGGCCCGCGGACAAACCAGTTGGAGGCGCCCACAAGCTTCATTATGGTGATTTCTTCGCGCGAGGAATAAATGGCCAGCCGCACGGTATTGAAAGCCACGAGAAACGCCAAAAAACCTAAAACCAGGCTGATAATAATCCCGCTTTCCCGCATCACTTTAATAATATTGGAAAGGCGCTCTATTACAATCTTATTTTCAGTGTAATTGATTTTGCTGACGATATTCTTGAATTCGTTTTCGCCGACAAAAGAAGCCACTGCGGCATATTGCGATGAGTCCTTGGCTAAAATGTTCAAGCTGGCCTCCAGGGGATTTCCGTCCAATTCATTAACCGACTTTAAAAGCACTTCGTCGCCTTCGTGCCGTTTTTTAAAAATTTCCAGAGCGTTTGCCGATGAAACGTATTCAACAATTGACACTTCCTCAAGGCCTTCAATCCGGGATTTCATCGCCAGAATATCCGCTTCTTTAGCGTTTAAACTGAAATAAACGCTGATATCAACTTTTTCCGATAAAACGCTTAAAACCGAAGTCAAAACGACATTGGAAAGAAAAAGCCCGGTCCACGTTAAAAGCGAAATTGTCATTATTAAAACCGTCGCAGTTGACAGCCAGCCGTTTCTCCAAAAATTTACCACTCCTGATTTTACAATTCTTTTTAAAGCAGTAAACATATTTTTAACTTAGTA
>LCEQ01000027.1 GCA_000994805.1 Candidatus Azambacteria bacterium GW2011_GWA2_42_9
CCTGAGTTTATCGAAGGATCAAAAGCAATGACATCAGTTACAGCGGGTTCGCCTTTGGTTAGGGTGCCGGTCTTGTCCAGCACCACGACATTAATTTTACCCGCCAGTTCCAGGGCCTCGGCGTCTCTGATAATAATTCCTTTTTCCGCGGCCTTGCCAGTGCCGACCATGATGGCGGTCGGCGTAGCAAGCCCCAAAGCGCAGGGGCAGGCAATCACCAAAACCGCCACGGCATTTATCAAAGCGAAACCCAAAGACGGCGCCGGGCCCCAAATAAACCAGATAATGAATGAAGTGATGGAAATCAGTAAAACAACCGGCACAAAATAACCGGTTATCTGATCGGCTAATTTTTGAATCGGCGCTTTAGATGCCTGCGCTTCTTCAACCATTTTGATTATTTGAGAAAGAAATGTTTCTTTGCCGACTTTAGTCGCCTTAAACTTAAAAGCGCCGGTTTTATTGATAGTGGCGCCAATGACTTTGTCGCCAACTTTTTTATCAACCGGCATTGATTCGCCGGTAACCATTGATTCGTCAATTGCCGAGTTTCCTTCAATTATTACGCCGTCAACCGGGATTTTTTCTCCCGGTTTAACCAAAATAATATCTCCGACTTTAACATCTTCAATCGGCATTTCCATTTCATTACCGTCTTCGTGCCCGCCTGCCGGCGAGGCAAGAATAATATGAGCGGTTTTTGCTTGAAGCTTTAAAAGCTTTTTAATCGCTTCCGAAGCCGAACCTTTGGCTTTAGCTTCCAAATATTTTCCTAAAATGACCAGCGTAGTAACCACCGCCGCCACGTCAAAATAAACTTCAAATCCGCTTCTGCCGGCAAGTTCTAAAAATACAACGGAAGAACTGTAAAAAAACGCGGCGCCGGTGCCCATTGCCACCAGCGTGTCCATATTGGCGGTGAAATTCTTCAGGCCAAACCAGGCGCCGCGCCAAAATTGCCAGCCGACCCAAAACAAAACCGGAGCGGTAAGAATAAATAATAGTAAAAACCTCGGCGACGTTCTAATAATTTTTCCCACTATCGGAACAAATTCCGGAAAACTTAAAATCATCACTAGAACCGATAAAATAGCGCCTATAATAAATTTCTTTTTTAAAAGCGCGATTTCCGATTCTTTTAGCATTTTATGATGGTCGTGTTCCGCTTCACTGCCGGGTTTTGTTTCCATTGCTATATGTCCGCCATGAACACTTTTGGCTGATACATTGTCTGCTTGAATCATCAATTTATAACCGGTTCCGGCAACGGCGTTTTTTAAAATTTCCGGCGTTGCCGGTTCTTCGTACTCCACCATTGCCTTTTCCGACATCAAATTAACCGAGGCGTTTTTAACGCCCGACACTTCTTTTAGCGTCCGTTCAATCGTAAGCGCGCAAGCCGCGCAATGCATCCCTTGAATTACAAATTGTTCTTTTTTCATTATACCGATTATATTAGGCGGTTTTCATAAACCGATTGTGAAGCCAGGCAAAAACATACGCGGTAATGTAGGTAAGAACAATTACCTCAACAAATCCGTATATTGCTTCCGGCCAGCCGACTAACCCCGCTTCCAGATTCACGAGATGAACCATATAGCTGAAAAGTTTCATCGCCAAATCCGGCGCCAAAGCGACAAGAGTGGCACAAATAACATACCAAACTCCCATTACCGCGCTGGCCGCCAGCGAAAATTTATTTTTATCAAGTTCCATATTTATATTTTAATTTAATTTTTAATAATCCGACCTTTATATTATATAACACATCCTTGACCTTGATTGTTAACAGGGAGCACGACTTGGCTTAAAATATTTTGATAACCGGAAGCGCTAGAATAATTTGACCCCAAAATTTCTTTTGGATCGGCGTCTTCCCAATTAATATTTTTCTTTTCCTTCAAATATTTGGCGATTATTAAATAAGTGTCGGGAAACCAATATGAATTTACGGCAAGCGCGGTTTTATACATATCGCTTTCAGAAACGCCTTGTGAAGCCATAAGTTCTAAAAGCCCCAGCATCGCCATCCCGTGATTGCAATCGGGAAAATAGGTTGGATTATCACAGCAGGGGCGATATATATTTTTTGATACCTCTTCAACTAGTTTTTGCTGTTCGGGTGTCAGTTTAATAAATTCGTGACGAGAATAATGATTTATTGTATTCCCTTTCGCAATTGTCCAGCCGCCGGTTGAGGCAAACCCTCCGGCTCCACCATAACGGGAATCCATCATCGGTCCTTTTTCTAAAATTTCATTTTTATTGCCGAGCCCCAGCGCCCATAGTAGATTTAAAATAAAACCGGCATTTTCTTGGGTGATTTTTAATTTTCCGGTCTCCTCTTCCAAAAGTTGTTTTTTCTCACTTGTTAACCCGCCTCTCTGCGCGTAAATCGCTTCAAGTTTGGCGCGATCAATGACGCCGGCGTTTATCATCCGCGCCCCAAGATTGCCCCAAACGATAGGTAATTCAATAGAAGATACCTGTATTGCCCGATCCGGCTCTGAAATTTTGGTTTCTGCCGGGTTAAACCACGCGTAAACGACAATAATTGCCGAAAGCGCAACAGCTGTTGGTATTAAGTAATTTTTACTTTCATTCATTTTATTTTCCGCCAGGGGCGGATCCGCCTTCGGCGGAAATCCCTAAAAGTTCCACTTCGAAAATCAAAGTGGCGTTTGGCGGGATTGCGCCGCCGGCGCCGCGAGAGCCGTATGCCAAGTCAGATGGAATTGTAAGTTTTCTTTTTTCGCCGACTTTCATTCCCTTTACTCCGATATCCCATCCTTTTATCACTTGTCCGGCTCCCAAAGTAAATTCGAAAGGAATCCCGCGGTCAACGCTGGAATCAAATTTTGTTCCATTTACAAGCATGCCTGTGTAATGGACATAAACAGTGTCGCCGTTTTTGACTTCTGTTCCGGTTCCTTCTTTCAATATTTCTATTTTTACCCCTCCATCCACACTGATTTGCGGCGTTTTCCGGTATTTTAAAAACAGGAGCCCGCCAATGGCAATAATTATTAAACTTATGATTATAATCATATTTTTCATATATAAATATGTTAGCAAAAATTTTAAAAAAACAAAACCCTTATAATATAGTCATTATAAAAAATCAAATACCTTAATTCCTGCGGCCGCAAGAATTAAAGTATGCAAGATAAAATGTAAAAACAAATTATTTTTCGATTTCTATAACTTTCTGCCTTGAGGCAAAGCCGGAAATGAGCCGGACTTTAGAAAGCGAAACGCCGAAATGCTTTGCCAGTGCTTCAATAATCGCCGCGTTAGCACGCCCTTTAACCGGCGGCTCTTTGACGCAAATTTCAAAATTGGTTTCACTTAATTTTTTGATTGATTCTACTTTGCTATTAGGTTTTGCTTTAACAAAAATTTTCATATCGTTTAGTTAAGTAAAAAACAAAGTATGCCGACAACATACCGATAGCGGCGCCGGCCAAAATATCTAAAGGATAATGGACGCCGGAAGTAATGCGGGCAATACCCATAACCACAGCTGCCGTAAAAAATACCCAGCCCCATTTTTTATTGTAAAAATAAATAGCCATTGCCAAAGCGAAGAAAAACGCCGCGTGGCCCGACGGAAAAGAGCAATTAGCGTCTTCGGCAAGCTGATTTACTGTATAAGCCATGAACGGCCGCGGCCGACAGTAAAAAAAACGGATGATTTCGGTGATAACAAGCCGCGATAAAACGACCGAAATCGCAACTGTTAAAAATACTTTTATCCTATCTCTATAAAACGGCGCCAAAAAAAGAATCGCGAAAAAAAGTACCGCTACAAAATATCCAAAATAATCGGCAAAAAAAACCGCAAACCAATCAAAAACCTCCGATTTGCCGGATAAATTATTGAATAAATAAAAAAGTTTAATATCGTAAGCCATTTCAAATTTCTCCATTATAAACCACTTTATATATAACGCCGGCTTTATCGTCAGAAATATACATAGTGCCTCCGGGCTGAACCAGAATATCAACGGGGCGGCCAAGCACGCCGCTTGAAGTTAGCCAGCCGGTTATAAAATCTTCGGTTCCGAGATAATTCCCCTTGCTGTCAAGTTTTATTCGTACCACCTTATAACCGGTCGGAACGCTGCGATTCCAGGAGCCATGGTAAGAAACGAAAAGATTATACCAATACCCTTTCGGCCAGCCCTCCTCGGGAACAAAGGCGAGGCCCAGCGGCGCCGAATGCGCCTGAAGGTCAATATGGCTCGAAATAGGTTCAAACGCGTAGATCGGAATCCCAGTCGTCCAGGAATGGTCTTCTATATTTTTTCCGTAAAACCACGGCCAGCCGTACCAGCCGCCTTCTTGAATAATATTAATTTCATCCGGCGGTATATTATCTCCCAAAAGATCGCGTCCCATTTCGGTTGCCCACATCTTTCCGTCAACGTAACTCCAAGTGAAAAAAACTGCGTTCCTTAGGCCTCTGGCAAATTCTTTAAAATCGCCGCCGTCCTTATTCATTGAAAATATTTTGGCGCGCCGATTATCTTGTTCGTTGCAAACATTGCAAGACGAACCTATTGAAACATAAAGACGATTGTCCGGCCCAAAACCGAGAGTGCGGGTAAAATGCCCCCCGCCCGAAGGCAGATCAGCGATTTTATGCGGCTTGAAAATTTCGGACTTGTTTTTTACCGTCCCGTCTTCAATTTCCAACATGGTAATTTTACCTTCGCCCGTCTGGCTGACCCAGATGTTTCCCATCCCGTCCGTCGCCATCACCCGCGCGCCGGATAGGCCTTTGGCGAAAATTGAAATAGAAAATCCTTCCGGCAATTTCAGCGGAAACGGCGTTTGGTTTTTTTCAACAATTTCGGCTATATCCTCCGGCGGCGGACTTACGGACGGCCAAATCCCCATCAGATTTTTGTAATAAAAAAATGCCGCAACGGCAGCGGCTGCCATCAAAACCGCAATTAAAATAATCGCCTTTTTCATCAAAATTATTTTATCACAGAACCGGTAAATAATAAAAAAGCGACCGTACTCGGTCGCGAGCCCTTTATGCGGGACTAGTGGTTAAAAAATAAAAATTTTCACCACCGTTACAATCAAAGCTAAGATAAACGCCCACATGAAACCATCAATCACAAAGCCGGAAACAATGGCGCTGACCAGCCAAATCATCAGCGCGTTTATCAGAAACGTAAACAATCCAAGCGTCAAAAAATTAATTGGTAGGGTTAAAATGATGACTACCGGCTTTACAAAGAAATTAATAATGCTCAAAACAATCGCGGCAATCAGCGCAGTCCAAAAACTTTTAACATGTATGCCGGGCAAAAAATAAGAAGATGCTAAAAATACAATAGCAATAACCAGCCATCGAACCAGAAGCATAGTTTGCCTCCTTTTTGAAGCGCAATAGCTAAAGTTCTGACAATCGCTTTAACTCGCCGCCCGGCCACTTATTGGCCAGAGCAAAAAAAGAACGATGAAATGTTGGATTGTTTGGCATATAGACCATGACATCAAAAAGGTCATTATTGCCAATCCAAATGCCTTTTGAAAGATATTCTTTTGCCAAGGTAATAAGTTGTGGCGTTGCATCCGGTAGAATCGCAGATCCCAAGTAGCAACCAATAAGTCCCCTAAGAAGCACAATAATATCTTGAGGCAAATTTTTTTGTTCCAATTCTTTCCACCAACCAGTTCGAGACAATCGAATTTCTTCTTGCATTAATTTCTCCTTCTTGTTTTAGAACTACTCGAAAAAATGGCGCAATTGCCATTTCGAGTTCATATATATATTAACAGTTTAATACAACAAAGTCAATAACTTTATTTTTTTATATCCAATAATTTTGAAATTCTTTCTTGGTCAAAACCAACGGTAAGCTCGCCGTCGATATCAATGACCGGCACGCCAATCTGATTTGATTTTGCGACCATCTCATCGCGAGCCGCCGTATCAATTGAAACATCCCTTTCTTCATACGCAATGTTATTCTCCTTAAAAAAGGCCTTTGTCATTTGGCAGTACACGCAGGTCGGGGTGGTATAAATAATAACTTTATGCATGATTAATTATTTAATTGTAATAATTAAAGTATAGCACGTTGGATTATTCTAATTAGCAATCGCTGCAGGTTTCTTGCCTTTAAAAAGCAGCCATAACGCGCTTACTAAAATTACCATTTCAGACCAGAAATCCCACTGAAACCACCATTGGCTAAGTAGTTCCATTCTGGTAAATCTGGAATAATATCCTCCGGTCGGATCTATGCCAGAGATTAAAAATGAAAAATGCCCCAACATCAAAAACGCCGTAAATATTACCGCACCGATTAATATAAGCTTATAACCCCTTGATGTTTGCGGAGTTGACATTGTCAGAAACAGAATCCCAAATAATAAAGCTAAAACCGTTGTATCAGTAAAATGAACATTGAGAAAATCCCATAAAAGCTGCGGCCAAACGCTAATATTGCCGCTTCCGAGAGGAAATTCAAAACTCTTCATTCCAAAAACAGAATATCCTTGTTTGTATGGCATCCAAATCTCTTGAACAACAATCATTGTCAGTATGACCAGAAAGAGAAAAACTCCCGCCAGAATCCATTTCCAATTCGTATCTCTTTTTAGATTCAAGCTTGGCCTAAACATTTCATATGCCAAGCCGATAAGAATAACAAGAAAGCCAATCCAAGGAGGACTATAAACTACTCCCGGAGCATCTCCCACGTTTATTTTCGTCCAAGTGGGCATCCAAAGTAGTAACAACAAAACTATTGTTAAGAAAATAAATGCAAAAATTCGATTTGATATTATGTTGTTCATATTTTTATTATACCAAAAATATCCATTAAAAACAAAAGGCGGCGTAAAGCCGCTAGGTGAATTGTAAAAAGATTAAACGTGGAATATGCTGTTAACCTATATAAAAAACAAAGACATCTTGAATGAATTTATATATAAATGATAGCTACGGCTATCGTTTTTTTATTTGCCCGCTTGGATTTATAAAAAAAAGACCGTTCTCGGTCAGCGAGCCCTTTATGCGGAATTAACGGTTAAAGAATAAAATTTTCACCGCCGTTACAATTAAAGCTAAAATAAACGCCCACACGAAGCCATCAATTACAAAACCGGAAACAATGATACTGACCAACCAAATCATCAGCGCGTTTATCAGAAACGTAAACAATCCGAGCGTCAAAAAATTAATTGGCAGGGTCAAAATGATGAATGCCGGCTTTACAAAAAAATTAATGATGCTCAAAACAATCGCGGCAAGTAATGCGGTCCAAAAGCTTTTAACGTGTATTCCGGGAAGAACATTAGCCGACACTAAAAACACAATAGCAATAACCAGCTATCGAACCAAAAACATTAGTTGCCTCCTTTTGAGTTGTCTATTCAAAGAACCATATTAATACTGGTAGCAGTAATAATATATTTATCATTCATTTGTCAACACTAGAAAGGGCGATGAAATAAATTTATTAATAATAAAAACCGCTTGGCGAACCATGCGGCGAAGTTATTGGCCTTTCCGTGGTTTCTTTAACTTCTTTTTTTTAATTTCTTTCACATAGCATGGCCGATCGCACTTAAGACAAACGAAACTAACGGTACATATGTCTTTACTAAAATCTGGCATGCCATCCGCTCTTACTTTTGCGTTGCAGCATTTTGATTTGTAAAACACCTTAATCATTCGCTTCTCCACTCCTCTTCTATTGTCAACCTGAAATTATTAAACATATTATCATGGTAATCATGGGTTGGAAAGTTCTAACTCCACGATGGTTAAATCAAAACATCACATTTTGTGTGATGTTTTGTAAATGCTCGCGTGGGTGGACGCATTTAGAACGGCTGATTGGGCTAAAATATTCCCATTTCCCGATGTATCCTTACGACAAATGCGTTATTTACTGGCTTTAGTATAATACTTCTGCCGGCTTTTGAAAAATTTTCGAACAGAATTTATAATTATTAAATTTTAATTAATTTTTAGTTATATAAAAACAGAAAAGCCTCGCACCAGATGAAGCCACGAGGCTTTTCTGTATGGCGAGGCTGTCGCAGGTTCAATCCTTGTAGGGATCGAACTCATTAGCGCCGGCCATTACCACGATCAATGGCCGAAGCGTGTGGAGGACTTCGATGGTGCTGCTCTGGGCTGACAGGACGTCCGGCAAACGGCGGTATGCATGCGGACTTTCGTCGAGTCCACCGCCTCGTAAACCGACTCCCTTGTTATTAAGCCACTCCAACATCATCTCTGTGTTTACTTTTCCCGGTTTAATGATCTCGCCTGTCTTGCGGTTACGCTTTCCCGCGGCTTCTGTCCGGCTCATGACACGACCAGCG
>LCEQ01000028.1 GCA_000994805.1 Candidatus Azambacteria bacterium GW2011_GWA2_42_9
AAAAGAGGTCAATTAGGTATAATTGAATTTAAGTATTTCATGGTCGGGCTTTTGATTGGTCTCTTCTTATCATTTTTAGGAGTTTTCTTATCAACTAAAAATATCATCCCATTTAAAATTCCTTTTGTCTGTGGTTCAGCTTTATTTTTCAAAATTGATCGTTGTGTTGATATCGAGCGGTTTGCCAGAAATTCTAACGTAAGCTTCTAAAAGCAATACGCTAAGAGACACCGGCCAAATTAATCCGCTCATCAAAAGCAACCCACCATGCTTAATTGAAAAAACAACATCCAAACCATCGAGTATAATCTCATCATCTATATTGGCCAAAATAACTATAACATGTACCCACGGTAGCGATAGCGGTAAATACATTACGGATTTCCTGCAATTAATTGTAAGTTTACCTCCGTATAAAGGTCTAATGACTACCATCTTAGTAAAGAACGCCGCAAAAATTACAGCAATTATATATCCTAATCCTAAATAACCCCACCCTAGATTTGTCATTTAGTACCTCCTTCACGAGCGGCTAAGGTTAAATGCCGACATTCCGTTTTGTGGAATTAATGTAAGTATATCACAATTAGTATTGGTCGTCAAGGGATTCGCCCGGGATTGGTTCGGGCTTTCCAAAAAAATTGAACATTAAAAGTTCCTCGCTGTGCAAGAGAATCGCCGTTATCAAATACGTCGCGCCTGCCAAAAGTCCGGCAAAAAAAATCCGGAACAACAGCCCGAAAAAATCAGTTGTTTCAAAAAACCTGGAAAATAAATAGAGGCCGACATAGGCAGCAGCAACGGCCATTGCGCTGGCAATTAAAATTTTTGCGGCAGATTTTTTAATTTCAGAAATGCCAAAGTCGCCGGCGTGTTTTTTTAAATCCACCCAGTGCCAGGCAAAGTTAACAATACTCGCAATGCTTATAGATAGCGGCAAACCCAAAATGGCCGGAATGTAGGTATATTTTTTAAAAAACCACACAAAAACAATAGCTAAAATAATATTAATGGCGGCAGAAAAAATATTTATAAAAACCGGCGTCTTGGTGTTATGAAAAGCAAAAAAGGCGCGGGTAAAAAGCAGCCTTAACGAACTTGCGAAAATTCCAAAAGTAAAAACGCCTAAAATTGCCGCCGTAAGCCGTGCGTCCTGCGCGCTGAATTGACCGGTGCCCAAAACTATCATCACAATTTCTTTGCGAAAAACAAAAAGCATCGCCGAAATCGGAAGCCGCGGTGGAAAATGCCACGCCGACAATGCCTATCGGAACCCAGCGCAAATTATCGGCAAAATTATATATTGTAATACTGCCGCTCGAGAGAAGCGACGCGATCGCGGTCATGATGACGTCGTTAATTTGAAAAGCGAATAAACCAAGCGTTCTCGGAAACCAAAGCTTTATGATTTTTATGATTCCCACCTCTTTGAAATTAAAACCAAAAGAAAATTTAAATCCGATGCCAAACAGCGCCGGAACTTGTATTAAAAAATGAAACAAGGCGCCTAAGATAACGCCATAAGCCAGCCCCCAAATTCCGAAGCGCGGAACCAAAAATATGATGCCCGAAATAATTCCGATGTTATAAAAAATGGGAGCAAGCGACGTAATCAGAAATCTTGAAAACGCCTGCAGCAAAGCAGCGGCCATCGCCGAAATCCCCATAAGCAATGGGCTAAGTAAAAGAATCCGGCTTATGTTAACGGTTAAATTTCTTGCCGCCGCGTCAAACCCCGGCGCTACCAGGTAAACCAAAATTGGAGCTAAAAAAATTAAAATTGCCGAAAGCGCGATAAGAGTTATAAATAATATATTCAATGTATTGCCGGCAAATTTCCACGCATCTTCCCTATTCTTGGTCAGATATTCATGAAAAACCGGAATAAATACGGAAGAAACAGCTCCAATGA
Organism: Candidatus Azambacteria bacterium GW2011_GWA2_42_9; assembly: GCA_000994805.1. Lineage (GTDB taxonomy): Bacteria > Patescibacteriota > Minisyncoccia > UBA10092 > UBA10092 > GWA1-42-19. Next base: position 1,913 of record LCEQ01000028.1, read on the forward strand.
TCAGTAAATTATAAACTAAATCCGGAATTCGGAAAGCGGCGTAATAAATATCAAGCTCCTGTCCGGCGCCGAATTGCCCCGCCAAAAGCCGGTCGCGCCACAAACCAAAAAGACGGCTGATCAAGCCGAAAAAGGCAACTATCATAGCAGCCGAAGAAATTTTATTAGATTTTTGGTTGATAAACCTGGTTAATATTGCTAACATTGTTTTTTTAATATAACTTAAATTGCGCTAAAATGAAACGTCGCTTCCTAGGAAGCGACGTTTCTAATTGATCTCATAAAGGAAACTATAAGCCGGATTCTGTATCTCGCCATTTCTGGCGGACGACGATTATCTCTCTGGGCCGTTCATTGCTGAATGGCTCTAGCCCTCATAACGAGGTTGCACCCCAGTAAGGATTTAGCCGTTTCACTTTCCGTATTACTATAGAAACTCGCCCAACACATAACAAGTTATGTGTTGGGCGCCTCAATCCTTTCGGATTTCGGCGTCTCTGTTCGCACCTCTCGCGTTATTTATTCCGCGGCGGGTCGTTAACCCGTACGCTTTTCCCCCGCAACTGCGGGGTGGTGTCCGGACTTTCCTCTCCCACTCGAAATTTCGAAATATCGAAGCCAATTTGAATGGAGTTCTAGTTCTTTTCACAAAAGGAGCTCTCTAATGCTAAAGTATGTTGAAGTTAGATACCTTTTTGCTTATTGGGCCGCTATGTTTTTTGGCGGAATGATATTTTTATTTATCTTTGTAGGGGGCATAGGTTTTGGGTTTGATGTTAAAACTACAGTCGCGTTTTTTGAATCTAGATTTGCGATCTTCATCTTTATTCTACTGTTTATCTATACGGGCGCGATTGCTATTTTCCTTACTATTCTGTTCTCCCCAAAACCCAATCAAAACCCGCCATCGAGTTCATAAGAATGAGATGGTTTTTCTTTTTTTTAAAACAATTTATTTTTACTATCAAGTTCTCGATTTACCAATTTATCCGCTTCTTTATTTTGCTCCCGGCGGATAATTTTTATATCAACTTTTTCATAATCAAGCCGCAAATTCCAGGCCTTAATGAAAAGCGGCTGTAAATCCGGATCTTTGATTTTCCATTCTCCTAAAAGCTGTCTGCCGATAAGTTCGCTATCCACTCTAATTTCTATGTTTTTAAATTTTAATTGTTTGGCTTTCTGCAGGGCAAAAATTACCGCTTCATATTCTGCCTGATTATTGGTCGCCTCACCAAGATAATGGGAATATTCTTTTAAAACTCTTCCCGACTCATCCGTAAAAACAACCCCCGCAGCTGCGGGGCCGGGATTGCCGCGAGATCCGCCATCGGCATAAATTACGGCTTCACGCTGATTTATCATCAGAAATGATTCTAACTTTAAATTTATTGAGTTCGGGTTCGGCTTGGAGTTCTAAACCAACCTCGCCTTCTTTAATTTCATGATGAAAACCCCGCTGTTTATTGAGCGTATTGATTAAAGCGCGGCCGTCAAAACGTTCTGTTAAAATTGCGATTTTAAAAGATTTTTGAAGTCCCAAAAGCAGTTTGATGCGCCTGACGGCTTCAGCCGGAGTCGTGGCACCCTGAACAATAAAATCGTCCACTCCCATTTGGCGCGCCAATTTTTCGTCTTCCGATCTTCCGCGGTGAGAATTAATTGCCACCGGTATTTTTGCCAATTTTGGATCGGCTTGCATTTTAGCGATTAATTCAAATCCGGTCATTTTTGGCATTATAATCCCCGTAAAAACAACATCGGGCACGTTGCCGCCGGAAATAATTTCCCAAGCCTCTTCTCCGTCGCGAGCTGTCAACACCTCAAATCCCTCGTCCCTAAAATTCTTGGTATAAACGCCCTGTAAAAATTCATCGTCATCAACAATCAATATTTTTATTATCGTGTCGTTCATAAATTTGATGAGTTAATTTTAATATTCTGAATAATGCCGAAAGCTATCATTATTGAAATTAAATTTGAACCGCCGGAGCTTAAAAGCGGGAGCGGAATGCCGGTTATCGGCGCAAAACCCAAGTTCATCCCAATATTAATTGAAATGTGAGCCAAAAGCAAAACCATAAAGCCGAAAATGAAAATTTTCGCGAAATTTGTTGAAGCGCCGGCGGCAATTCTAAAAAGCCGCCAAAAAACTATTCCCCATAAAACTAAAACAAAAGAAACCCCCGCAAATCCCCATTCCTCGGCGATCGTGGCGAATATAAAATCGGTATGCTGTTCTGGCAAAAAATTAAGCTGAGATTGACTGCCGTGGCCCAATCCCTTGCCCCAAAATTTACCGGAACCGATGGCAATGATTGATTGTAAAACGTTATAGCCCCGGCCCAGCGGATCTTTTTTAGGTTCAAAAAACGTTAAAATCCTTGATTTTTGATAATCTTTCAAAAAAAACTGCCACCCCGTTCCCATAAGAATTAAAAAAATTAAAAAAAGCACCAATAAATGCCTTAACCTGATGCCGGAAAAAAGCATTATACCAACCCAGGCGATGATTATTAAAACCGCCGATCCTAAATCCGGCTGGAGTAAAACCAAAATCAACGGGATGGCAACATAAGAACCGGAAACAATAATGTGGTGAAAAAGCCCAAAGTCGATATGGCGGCTTGAAAAATATTTTGCTAAGAGCGCGATTAAAACAAATTTTGTTATTTCAACCGGCTCAAAAGTTAAACTACCTCCGGGTCCGAATTTAAACCAAGAAACAGATCCTCTTATTTTACTGCCAAAAATCAAAAGTAGTCCCAATAGCAGAGCCGACAAAATATAGAACGTTAACACGATGAATGGATAATTTCTTAAAAACCTATAATCTATAAAACCGAATAAAACCAGCAAGAATAATCCGATAATGGCAAAGGCCAATTGTTTTTTAAAAACATTATAAGCGCCGGTTCTGGCAACTGACGTTGAGGCAATGCTTAGCAAGCCGATGGTTAAAAGCAAAATAATGGCGCTTATCAGAATCCAATCGAGTTTCTTGAGTGAATGAATCATGAATTATTGCCCGAGCAGTTCCGGTCTTTCCCAAAGATTGGTTGAAATACTGGCATCAACTCGATTTATGCTGTCCAGAAACGGCAAAAACCAGGTTAAAGAAACGGGCCGGCGTTCTTTTGATTTTAAATTATCCAAAATCGTTGAATTAACGGCGATCGGCCTGTCCCCTTTATCAAAAATAACGGCGGCAACATAGACCTTGTTTAAATCATAAGAAGTGTTATTACCAGCTGTGGCATTGACCACAAAAAAGATGCCGCTTGAAGATTTTGGCTTGCTAAAATTGATATTACCCAAAGTCAAATCGACGCCTTTAAACTCTTTGATCTCGCGCCAAGCCGGTTCGCCCACCGCCATTTCAACTCTTACCGGCGCTTTTGTTATATTTATTCCTCCCGAAATCACATATTTTGATTCTCCAGGCCAGATAAAGGATTCGCCGGACGCGGTGGTAAGCAACACCCCAGAAGCGTCGTATAGATAAAAAGTGTAAGTAAAATAACTGGCTCCGAAATCGGTGTTGGGATTCCTGATTTTAGCGCCAACCGAATAAAAGTCCTGGCCGACAACAAAGGCCTGAGACCATAAAACTTGAATTGGATAAATAGTCGGGGCCGGAGGCGGAAGCGGAGTTGGAGCCGGCCGGACCAAAAAATAAATTCCGGTTCCAAGCCCCGAAAAAATCACTAAATAAACAACCGCAATGAATATTTGTTTATATAATCGCCTTTTATCGTCCATGAAAATAATTATATATCAAATTTAAAAATAAAAAAATGCCCCCGAAAGGGCTTGGATTTGTTGATTTATATCGTAGTACTGAAAGAAAAGCCGCAATTCGGGGTCTGACAGGAAAATCCCCAGCCCCTATTATTTATTTGATCACACTTCAAATTCCAAGTTAAGCACTTCGGACAAAAATATTTTTCACATAGGCCGGCGCCTATTGGATTTTTCCCATTAAGACAAAATAGGGCGTTTTTTACCAATTCTCGTGCTTCGCAGTCTACTGTTTTTATTGTATCTAGTCTAAATAAACCGCCAAATAATTTCATTCCGAGGGCACCACAATCTGGGCAATGGGTATCGTGAGTCGGTTTTCTTTTTACAATTGCAAGAAATAACACAAATAAACCCGTAATAATTAAAGCAAACAAAGCCCAAGCTGTATCTGTATCCATTCTTTCTCCTTATTAAATTCAAAAGAACCTAATTTTATATTGGAATAAATATAGAATATTATTAAAATTTTGTCAACAAAAACCGCCCGGGCTCTTTCGAACCATGGGCGTTGTCGATATCAAAAAAATATCTAATCTCTTTTGATAAGTGCCAGAATAAATATTGGAAGCCAACATACAGAACAAACCACAGTAAGAACAAATAATCCAATAAGGGGTTTTTGTTGCATCAACTTTCTTAATTTCAAGCTTGTATTTATATCTGAATTTCCACGGGCAATAGATTTAATAATATCATTAGAAAACAGTAAACCAATAGCTACTCCTACTAATAGATAAGTAGCAACCATAATATATAGCGCTTGATACAAAGTCACTGTCCCACCTCCATTTCTTTCTAATAAGAACAAAATTTTGATTGGTTAAATTATATCATTTTTATATTTTTTCGTCAATATACCAAAAAACGGCTTCGTAAAGCCGTTTTTTGGTATAGATTAACCCCATTGTCCCGGCGATAACTACTTTCCCCGACCATCGAGGGCCGAGTATCATCGTCGACACGGCGTTTCACTTCTCTGTTCGGAATGGGAAGAGGTGGTTCCGCCGCGCTGTTGTCACCAGGACAATGGGGTTAATTTTTTAGGAGATATAAAATTTCACACCTATGTATGGGATGAGTAGATTTTGCTTTATTAGTACGACTCGGCTCAACACATTGCTGTGCTTACACCTATCGCCTATCAACGTTGTAATCTTCAACGAAGCTATAACGATACCTAATCTCGGAGATTGCTTCGCGCTTAGATGCTTTCAGCGCTTATCAATTCGGAACATAGTTACCCGGCGGTGCCCTTGGCAGGACAGCCGGTACGCCAGAGGTTCCTCCAGCCCCAGGATAAGATGAGCCGACATCGAGGTGCCGAACCGCATCGTCGATATGGACTCTTGGATGCGACTAGCCTGTTATCCCCGGGGTAGCTTTTGTCCGATGATTGTTCGCGTTTCTACTAACCACGAACAGTTCACTAAGCCCTGCTTTCGCATCTGCGCGGCATGTACGCCTTGCAGTTAAGCCGGCTTTTGGCTTTACCCTATCGCTTCAATTTCCATCCGAAGCTAGCCGACCTTAATGGACTCCTCCGTTACTTTTTTGGAGGATAGCGCCCCACTAAAACTGCCCGCCAACCACTGTCCCAACGCGTTTTTGCCGCGCCGGTTAGATTATAAAGTTTGAAAGAAGGGTATTTCACTGGTGGCTCCACCGCGTCCGAAAACACGGTCTCAAAGCCTACCCTCTATGCTACGCATCCAAACTCTATAGCCAATAATAAGCTACAGTAAAGCTCCCGGGGTCTTTTCGTCTTGCTGCAGGTACCCAGCGTCTTCGCTGGAATCGCAATTTCACCGAGCTCGTGGTTGAGACAGTTCCCCAGTCGTTAGGCCTTTCGTGCACGTCTGAACTTACCAGACAAGGAATTACGCTACCTTAGAACGATTATAGTTATCGCTGACATTTACGAGGGCTTCGGGCATCAGCAGTACTTCTATTGCTAGAAATACCACCTCCACCGTTAACCTTCTCGCATAGGTCAGGCATCACCCCCTATACATCCTCTTGCGAGTTAGCAGGGAGCTGTGTTTTTGATAAACAGTCGCCAGGGAATCTTTCGCTGCGGCCCCGCTAAGCGGGGCAGGCCATATACCTAAGTTACGGCCGCTTTTTTGCCGAGTTCCTTAACCACGAATCACTCGTTCGCCGTGGGCTACTCGCCCTGCCTACCTGTGTCGGT
>LCEQ01000029.1:0-630 GCA_000994805.1 Candidatus Azambacteria bacterium GW2011_GWA2_42_9
CCCGCGCTCGTTGATAAAAAAGAGTTTTTCAACATTGAGTTGTGGGCGATGGAGTTCATTGGGTATGATCCAAAATATACTTTTCTTGCGCTTAAAGGATTTTCACCGACCGTGGTGTCGTTGATGGCGGCATGGAAAGCGGCAAAGATCGCGAGGAATACGAAAGTTTCGAAAGCGATAGAAGGCGTAGTATTACCAATTGCGTGGCGCGAACTTTTAGACAAGATGAGCATCACAAAAAAACAGGCGCAAATATTAATGAAAATACAAACAAAAGAAATGAAAAGAAAGGAGCTGATCGCAATACATAAGAAAATCGGATTTGACCTATAGATGACAGCAAGGCGAGCCCTTGCCGTCTTGCCACAGGCATCGTGGTAATATACCTATATGAAACTCTATCAGTACAGTTGCCGCGAAGAGAGTGGGGTTGATCTGCGGCAGGCGAATGCTGTAGCGCGTTATCGACCGGATGTGATCATTTTTGAGGCACCGGGGAATGAGAGTGGGTGTGAGTCAGTTTTCAATCGGTATCAGCCCAGAAAGAAGCCAGCTGGCGAAATCAAAAAGACACAAGCAATGTTGCGCCGTACGGGGAAGAGCGCGCCCTGGGTGCTCTCTGATATCAAG
>LCEQ01000029.1:636-9492 GCA_000994805.1 Candidatus Azambacteria bacterium GW2011_GWA2_42_9
CAGGCCTTCCCGCCGAGGAACGCACCTTATGTGGTGGGTGAGGATATACTTGCGCGAACGTATTATGGCGGATAATCTTGAGAAGATTCTTCCCTGTTACGCGCGGCAAAAGGAAGCAGTTGTGCTTATTTTCCTGCAAAAATTCCATTGGATGAATGTCAAATTTCTTCTTTCAAAGCCGACAAAAGAAGAATTGTGGGGTTACTATTTCGGGAGATTCAAAAATCTTGATAGGCGCGTTCTTGAGGAGAAGATACGAAAAGAAAATCCGGTTTTATATTCCTATTGGACAAAAATTTCTGATTTTGCATAAAACATCGCACATTTTTTGAAAAATTGCCAGTGTGGCGGCAAGGTGAGTTCTTGTTGTGGGAACTTAAAACCTTTCGATATATCGAAAGGTTTTAAATACAGTTTATGTGCAGGATGCCCTTGGATTAAAACTGCTGGTTTCAAGATACGAACATGATAGAATGTTTATATGCCCAATGAAGAATACGTCCCATCTAAGGAAGAGATCCAAGCCGCGGAGATGATGATGACGGACGAACAGAAAAATATGAGTGAGGGAAGAACGAACTCATATAATAAGCTGGAGTCGTTCCTGGGCCTTAAAAATACTGTCTCATTAGCTGAACTCATCAATACTCTCTATGCGGATAAAATAACTCAACAAGATGCCGAGTGCAGAACCGTCCTGTTTCATGAACATGGTGTGGAGATGAGTCCGTACTGCGCCCCTGAGAGGTTTAATTTTTCCAGGCTAGAAGTAGCTGACTGGGAAAATATTCGAAACTCACAAATACCCGCCATCACGCTAATGGCGGCAAGTAACCATAATGATTTACGAGATTATTTCAAGAAGAAGAAGAGTTTGGGAAAAATATCTCGTTATACAGATCTCGATCTGCCACCACGACGAGAGGCTGAAATCAATGCTTTTTTACGTTCCTTACCTCTCGTACACAGCACTTCGGTCGATGCTTTGGATAAAATTCTTAGTGCCGGAAAGCTTATCAGTAATAAACGACTCTATTTTGAAGGAAAGAAGAGTGCGCTTGAGTTTCATTCCGACAGTCAAGGTACCACCACGCTCATGGATCGCACTCTAGGACTCGATGAGTATGTGTTTGCTGATTTTGCGCGACCCCACGTCTATCATTCTCAACAAGAGGTGACTATAGTTATAGACCCAGACACTATCTTCTCTCCGGGTGTATTCATGACAGCGAAAGATGTTCTGGATTGCGACATCGCCAACCCACTCCCGGAATACCTGTCCTCATCGCTCACGCCCGAGTATTTTTATGAAGCGGCAAAATTAAAAATTGCAAAAGAAGTAACCGAAGAAAGAGAGGTGGGGAGTAGGGGTGTTTATGAATCTCAATCTAGCTACAATACAATTAGACAATTCAGTGAAGGGCAGGATGGGTACACATATACAAACATAGGAAAGCAATTGAACTTTTCAACATGGGAGGTAAAACTCCCTGAAGTTCCCGTCTCTGCGATTCGCAAGGTTATTTTCCGTGACCAACAACAATTTGATAATTTTCGAGAACGTTTTCAAGGTGGTGATTTTGAACTCGTCTATGAGCCCAATCTTAAAGGAAATCAGTATCATGTCCTTAAGATTGCCGGTGAGTTTGAGAAACAATTCAATACTATTCGTGATTCGACAAATAGGGAGCAAATGTTTGAAGAAGTCAAAAAGTATCATACTATGGATGACGCCGAGTTTGAGACTTTTCGTTGCACTGATACGAATAAAAAACTTCAGGATAGTTATTCCGATATAATTCATTATCGCTCTTGGTATGGTCCCGAATATAAGAATGGAATACCTGTTCATGATTACCCCTCGAGGGGGAAGGAAACACTTAGAACAAGACATGGGGTCATCCATGGAGAAGTGGTCTATATCAGCTTTAAGTATGCAGTCATCCAAACACTTCACGACAACATCGCAGTTCCCTTTGAAGACCTTGTGAGTTCGGAAGGAAAGGCGTTAGCGGAACTAACTATTAATGGTTCAAGACCAGAATAGCACCTCATTTAGATCGCTGTTTTTGTTTGAATAATGAAAGCAGTATAGCATAGAGATCGTCACGGCGGTGGTTGAAACGGAACTCGCACCCTTTGAGATGCAGGTAGAAAGTGTGACTACGGAGGTCGGACCTCCGTAGTCTTCAGTAAGGGTTACTTTTTAACGAGTTTTAGTTTGGATCCAAACATTTCAAGCGCATTGAGAACGGCTTTTTTCTTGGCGGTTATCTCTACAAATCCAGCCGCATCATAGTTTCTCCACTTATTATACGGTGTTAAATCCGAATTCTGCGATTCTTTTTCAATGCCACCATTATGAATAGAATAAGATCCATTAAAAACATAAACTCCTTGATTGTCAGTAAGGATTATTATCCGCGCATTTGCAACACTTTCTTCTTTTTTGTAATCTTGCGCGTAATCTACCGAATCTATAATGATGCTTTGTATGGGATTTGTTCCCTCATCCATATTTTCATAAAGCCAATCTTTTACAACGTTCTCAAAATCAATAACACTGCCACCATCGCTTTCCACTCGCGCTTCTATGTAATCTGGTTGATCGTTTCGCTTGAATTCCTCGCTCCCTATTGATCCACTATTGCCACCCGCTAATTGATTTTCCACCTCAGTCTTTTCAGCAGAAGAACACCCCATAAGAATTCCCATTGCTGCCACAAAAGGCAGGAGTACCCCCCTGGTTTTACTAAGCACCTCCTTCCATTTTTGGTTCTCTTCTTTTGTTCCATCTTTTGCGCGGCTTTCTAACACGAGCCGTGCGACAGTATCGAGCCGTTCTTGCGTTCCTCGTATCTGGCGTATATCTTTAAGGTCTATTTTATCCCACTCGCCCCTCAATCTTTGTTGCATATTCCTGATACAAAAGCGCCTCGTCATTTGAAAGACGCTCATCTTTCGAAGAACCTCTTTCTGGCAAGTTTTCAAAACTTCCGCCATCAGGACCTCTAAATCCTTTTTCAAGACCTCCTCCTTCGAATTTCATAATTTTTAGATTAAGCTAGTAAATTTATAAAATATCTGTATTCATAGTATAGCAACAATCTCGTTAGTCAATCCAACCCATGTAACAACCCATACAAAGCCGTTAGACACAAAAAGAAAGGCCCTGAACAGTTTCCTGTGGAGACCTTAAGGGGAATCCAAGGGGAGTTATTAGAACACCGTGTAATAAAAAACCGGCCACATAACATGACCGGTTGAAATAAATATTACCTTGTTGTTTTCAGTGGTTACTCATTCCACCTTGTCCTTCTTCTTGCTGATTGACCAAATCAAGGCGCAAATGTGACGAGGGAGATCCAATGCTCTTTCCGGGTGGATTGATAACATAATCAATCCCCGCGCGGAACCCTTCGAGAAAAAGCCGAGCAAGAACATCTTCAATTTCGTGGTTGCGCGAAATAAGATTGAGCTTCATAAGCGCGTCGAGAGTGCTCCACAAGAGCTGTCTTTTGACTTGCCCCTCATCATCGTCCCTCATTTTAATCTCGTAGATTCCCACCGCGCGTTCAGAAGAGTTAACGCCAAAGTACTCCCCTTGCGCCTCATCCAGAGTCATTGTTGGCCGATATGAAAGAAAAGCATTCAAATCGCCATCCTCCAAACGACTCACCACTATATGCAGTTTTTCCACAGAACACCTCCTCAGTAATTAAAGTTGAAAAATTTCCCAAAAACTTTATACCACAAGACGCTCAAAAAATCAACCTTCTTGTCCTGTTTTTTTCCAAATATGTTTTCTTACCCAACGATACGCTTTTTGGACAAAGCGCCATTTGCCTGTTCCATACGGTTTACTTTCAGTGTTCTCATCGTCCTGTTTTTGCTTTTCCTGTTTCGAGTCTTTCTTTTTGTCGGGATTCTGCGGCTCTTTACGTTCTTCCCCAGAGCCGAGCTCCTTTTCTTTGTCGCCCCCATCTCTCTTATTCTTTTTGTCTTCCCCTTGTTCTCCTTGCTCCACACTATCGTGCGCGTCTTTTTGTCTTTCACCGCCCTGCCCCTTGCGTTGGCCCCCAGGTCCTTTTTCTTGGGGAGTATCCTGCGGCTGCTGGCCGTTCTCGTCTTGGACAGAAGCTTCTTCGTCAATATTTTTCCCCTGCATTGCGGCGATTTTTTTTCGTAACTCTTTTATTGCGTCGTCTGACTCTTTTTTCTTTTGTGCCACCTCGCGTTCTTTTTGTTTTTTTATTTCTCGATTTTTCCTCACTGTAGTGGTCGAATCTTCATTTACCGTGTCGTCAATCTCTTTGATGAGCTCGCCAAGTTTGTCATCCTGTTCTTTTTGGCTGGGAGCAATTGCCTTCATTTTTTCTAGCAGCTCTTTTTTCTTGCGCAGTTTTTGCTTAAAATTCTCGATCTCTTTTATATCCGTGAGATTCTCAAACTCTTCTTTTAATGCTCGCAGGGCATTCCGTGATTTTTCTACGTCTTCTTCGTTTGCGGAAAGATTTACTTCTCCTTGGGGTACTATTCGTCGAAATGTCTTGCTCCACTCCTCAACCTCTTTACTGTACCTATCACCGCCGACAATAATCGTATGGAGATCAACTTTTCCAAGAGGATTCTCGCCCATCTTTGATTCTCCATCAGTAAGGAGAAGCAAGTCCGCCTTCCCGAATTCCCCATCCGCTTCTATGTCCGCAACGGCCCGCTCGAGGGCCTCTTGTATGTCAGTGCCTCCATCATCCATGGACAAACGAAGCAATGTGCGGACAATATCGGTCAATTCATGTTGTTCCTCTCCCTTAAGGAGATTCCCCGGCGACCCCGCAAAAGGACGGAGCAAGAACTGTGCCCCTTCGTCGCAGCCTTTTTTAAGAAATGCGATGGCGAGAGCACGTGCCATCGCGCCCCGACCATCTTTAGAATCCATAGAGCCGGAAACATCAAGAAGTACATGAGTATACTGTTTCTCATCGCCTGTGGCGGGCATTGGCCTTTTGTATTTTTCTCGCCACTCACGTTTTAACGTCTCTCCCGCGAGAAGTTTTTTGTAAAAAAGCTCAGGGGCGATTTCTTCCATTGCTAATTCTGACGAAAGGGCACTAGCCACTTCCTCAGGGTTTTCTACAATACCAACGTCCATATTATCTGCGGGAATCGGAGAATCTCGTTCCTCGTCTTGAAATACTGCAGACCGTTTGAGCCGTATCTCGTCTAGCGCAAAATGAGCCTTTTTCGCAAGGTAAAACACAAATTGATCTTCGGGTGAGAGCGCTTCCGGATCGAGGTCGAACTCTCGTATATAGGTTTCAAGGTCAGGCTCTTTTTTTGAAGAATGATTCTCAAGCGTTTCAAGGTACTCTTGATTTGGCGCTAGCGTATCAATAGATTTTTTTATTCCTTGCGGCATATATTCTTGGGCTTATTAAAACAAAACCCCTCCCAACTTTCCGTCCATACGCTCGGACTCACTCTCGATGCGTTTCAATATGCTCTGCTTCAGGTCGTTTACCATAGCGTTATTGGGCGAAATATTCTCAATCATCCCGCGTATTTTCCCAAAGGTAAGATCGCTAATGTCAGTGAGCCCAAAGAACATCTTCACTCGTTCAATAAACGAGAAAGATATCTTTGATTTGTCCTTTCGTAATTCGAGAATCTCTTCTGTCATAGTGTGCACCCCCATAAATAGGTCAATGACCTCAAGATCCGACGCAGTAAGGTTGGCGAGAGTATTACTCAAGGCCTTTTCAAAATATTGTTCCTGGTCTTCTTGGTCACCAATCGTGCATACCATATATTTGAGATCGTTTAGGTCTTCTTTGGTGACTTCGGTATTCCCGCGCAAGAGCGCCGAAGCATTCAAAATATCTCTTGTTTTTGCCATGGTACGCGGGCTGATATAGAGTTCTGGTCGTTTATCTTTCTTTGCGCTCGCGCGAGCTTCGTTAACTAACTTCACATACTCAAGAATAACGGCATTTTTAAGGAATAGTACATGGGGAGGCGCGGTTATTTCTCGTCCTGGTTCCCGCCCTTCCGCAACATCAGCAAGAAAATCAACATACTCGAAAGGGATTTTTCTGTCCTGATTATTTTCTCCTGGTATTCTTACCTTTCCGACGTTTCGTGCATATGTTTCGTCTATACGGAGCATCTGATAGGGATCGTGACTCGGCATCATATATGCACGGAATGGGAACCGGTCAATGACTGCTTCGGTAATTTCTGTTGCCCGGACATAATTTGATGTTGCAATCGCCGAGTGGAGTACCGCCTCGACATACTGCTTGCCTTTCCTAAAGAGACGCTCGTTGAGTATGCCAAGCAAAGAACGGAGCGCGACGTCATTTGAGTCAAAGATTTCATCAAGAAAAGCGAATTCAGCATCAACAATTGACCCCTTGGTCTCATGAACAATACTCCCCTTTTTAAGTTCCTGCAGATTGACGGCACCCACAAGCCCCTCCTCGGTAGTCCCTTTTGTCATTTGGACGGAAAACGCCCTACTGCCTTCAAATTGGCCAAAGACTGCTGTAGCGTAGAGCGACTTCGCAAGACCTGCGCGGCTGTAGATGAGTTGATGTTCCCGTGTGAGCAGAGCATAGAGTGTTTGCGTGAGTAATTCTTCGCGGCCAATCACTTGCTTGCTGACGCCACGCATGGATTCTTTCAGCTCCTGTACGAGCGCTTGCGGATCATATTGCTCACGCGCCCGCATAACCTCCTCGGAATGGGGGATGGTACTCGCAGCACTCTTTCCTCTAATGATAATGGTTTTTGCCTCCTCAATATCCCCACCCAGTACTGCTTGAGAAATATCCCGTGCATCCTCGTTTGAAAGTGCCCCTCCTTTTGCCAGCGTCGTGGCTTCCGCGATTGCAACCGCTCCTTCCTCTGCCGCTTTTGGTGCAAGGGGTTCTTCTGGTACCTTGAGATCCCCAAAAATCGAGGGTTCCGGCTCTTGTGGTTTTGCTTGCTCTGTTACTGGGACAGCATTCTCGGGGGTGGCGTCCGACCCCTCTTCATAAAGATCAAGAAATGACCGATTGACCTTAAAATTGTCCTGATCCCCAATCCCTTTAACGTGAACATGATCACGGCAAATCATAGTAATTGTCTCCGTATGTGCAGAAAAAGCGCCTGCCGCAAGCGGTTGATCTGGCATCATTTCCTGCTCAAGAAGTTCTCGCGGCACTCCCCCTTGTTTGTCGTAAAAACTCTGATATTTCGCTACATGTATTAGGGTTGCTTTCATTTTTTCAGCACTTGGAAGGTTATCTCCGTAATATTTCTGCAGGAGTCTAATAAGGTCGTGTGGCATTGTGCTGGTATCACTTCCCATTATTGCAAGGGGTGATAAGTCGTCAAGAAATTTATTCGGGTCATAGAGTGCGGCGACATTTTCTGTCGGAGCGTTCTCTTGCCCACCCCCTATTGCAGTTTGTTTCATTATATTTGTTATTAAATCTAAATTAATAATTTCACTCAAACTTAAATTTCAAATCCAAATTACCATTTTTTATAATTATATTATAAAAAAATGCAACGTGCAATATAAAAAGACGCCTCGAGCAGTTACCTGTCGGGGCGTAAAATTATCTTACCACTTATTGAATGCACGTATTGCTGTAAATCCAACCACAATGGCGACCAGCAACTTTACTTGTGGGAAGAAGAACGCAATTACGGCACCAACGATGGCGGTTATTAAGAACGTGACCATGACCGGCTCCAAACCCCAGAGGAACCCCGAGGTGCGGGTGTGACAATGTGTCGCACAGTACTCACAAAGAACTGCACCTTTTGAAAACTCGAACTAATTCAAATTCTCAAAAGATGGGGCGATTATTCAATCGCCCGCAAGACCGAATACTCCCGGTTATAAAATGTCTAGCGTCCCGGAATTTCTTTAGGAACCTTCGGTAAGCAGTCCGAACACAACCGCTTGCCAACCTTCAGTATCCTCTCGAGCTCCTTTTTGAGCCCAACAACGATTGGAGCGTTGAGATCAATGGGAACTTGCATATCCCCGTCTCTCACTTCCTCGACCAACATCTCGTTCACTGCGAGTGGCGCATCTTTTTGCCCGCACCCCTCGCATGTCCCCACCCCAGCAATAACCCAGTCGAGATGCCCGTCAACACTGAATTCGCGTTGCCGGAACGAAATAAAAATCGTTTCGTTCATACCAACCTCCTTAATTCCTGTCGACATAACCCCGACAGATTGGGTATTGAGTCTTATTACCCCAATCATGCGAAGCGCCACACGATAGATGGTTAGTAAGAGATCTAATCCGCACGCTCTCGAGGAGAGAGATTTTGCCCCGAGATAAACCCGAGAACAAAAGAACTGCGCCTCATATCTCATTCCATCAATGATGACGCCCCGCACGATTGGGGCAATGTTTCTTTCAAAGAACTTCTATCCCATTGAAAATTCAAACAATTATTTAAATCCTCAAAAGATAGGGCGAGAGAAAAGTTTTTAGCTTTTGCTCGCCCAGTGTTTAACCCTACGGTCTCGCTCTGCATTATGAATTTTGCAGAATCCCCGCTCCGGCCTGGGTTTAGACCTGCCTTCTTACTTCCCGCGGAGAATCATCCGCAAGCCAGCGAAAACAATCACGATTGCCAACGCCGGGCCGAGAAGCGGCATCAGGGCGGCGGCGAATCTGTTGACCGCCGTTTCCAGGATGCCGGGGTTGATTAGCACAACAATCAACCCAATCCCTGCGAGCGTTGTCAGAAAACGCCGCGGGGTTCCTCCGAAAAACCGAAACCAGTTTCCCATGACTATTTCCTCCTGCCGAAATCCGTCGGCGAATTCGGTTGGCTATTATTA
>LCEQ01000030.1 GCA_000994805.1 Candidatus Azambacteria bacterium GW2011_GWA2_42_9
GAGAAAAAGGCAAAGGAGTTTGGGGAAATTGCAATCTGGACTGAAAAATACAGGCCGCATTCTTTCTCAGATGTTGTAGGGCAGAAGGAAACTGTCAAGAGAGTAAAGAATTTTGTGAATACCAAATTCCCGAAATGCCAAAGCAGGGCGATAAGAGAAACCGACACGATGGATACATTTGTTGATTCGTCGTGGTATTTTTTACGTTATGTTGATTCGAGAAATAAAAAAGAATTCGCTTCTAAACAAAAGTTATTAGCATGGTTTCCGGTAAATATGTACATCGGCGGCGCCGAACACACGGTTCTTCACTTGCTTTATTCAAGATTTTTCATAAAAGTTTTACGTAAACTCGGTTTTATTCATTTTAACGAACCGTTCACGGTATTGCGGCACCAAGGTATGATTTTAGGCCCAGATGGCCAAAAAATGTCCAAATCGCGCGGTAATGTTGTTGATCCCGATGAATTGGTTAAAAAATACGGCGCCGATACCGTTAAAATGTATTTTTGTTTTATGGGCGAATATAGTAACGGCGGTCCATGGAACCCAAAGGGAATTTTAGGAATAAAAAGATTTTTAGATCGGATTTGGCTTAAGTTTTTAAATTTTGAATCTCCAAATACCAAATACCCCGCCCGACTTCGCTACGACGAAGTCGTTGCGGGCGGGCAAATATCAAATACCAAATACCAACAATTATTGCACCAGACAATTAAAAAAGTGGGGGATGATGTAGAAAATCTTCACTTTAATACGGCTATCAGCGCCCTCATGATTTTGTTTAATGCAATGGAAAAACAGAGTCAATTGTCAATTGTCAATTGTCAATTGTTTTTGAAACTTCTAGCGCCTTTCGCGCCGCATTTTACGGAAGAAATTTGGTCCCGATTTTTTGTTAGCAAAAAATCGAGGATCCGCGATTCGCGAAGCGAATCGGGACAACAACCTAAAAGTTATAAATCTATTCATTTAGAACCCTGGCCGAAGTATGGCCTCAAGCTGATTGAAACAGATGAGTATGAATTAGTAATTCAAATTAACGGCAAGATGCGCGACAAGGTTCGCGTATCAATAAAATTGGAACGTCCTGAAATTGAAAAATTAGTTTTGGGACGGGGATCGATTAAAAAATACATTGGCACCGCTAAAATTAAAAAAATTATTTTTGTGCCAAATAGATTAATCAATATAGTTTTATAAATTTTGAATTAAAATTCAGCCCCGCAACTGCGGAGCGGGATTTTGTGTTATAGATAATATTATGTGCGGGATTGTTGGGTACATAGGAAATAAAAAAGCCGCTCCCATTTTGATCGAAGGTTTAAAAAGACTTGAATATCGTGGCTATGATTCCGCTGGTATTGCTGTTTTAGACAGCAATAGGGTTCATCTGGTCAAGGCAAAAGGCCGCGTTGTCGAACTTCAAAAAAAATTATCCTGGGATTTAGGAGGCAATCTTGGCATTGCGCATACCCGATGGGCGACACACGGAGAGCCAAGCGAGAAAAATGCTCATCCGCATACTGACTGCGATGGCCGCGTTTTTGTTTGCCACAATGGCATTATTGAGAATTATAAACTCTTAAAAGAGGGGCTTATTTTACGCGGGCATATATTTAAATCTGACACAGACACGGAGGTTTTGGCGCATCTAATTGAGGAAAATCTGCGATATGGTGATGAAGCTTTCTCGCGGGCCCTGAAAAAAATCAAAGGAACTTATGGTTTGGCTGTGATTATTAAATCCCGCCCGAATAAAATATTTGCTGCCCGTAATTCAAGCCCTCTGGTTATAGGGGTGGGTAAAGATGAAAACATAGTTGCTTCGGATGCCTCGGCTATTTTAGGTAGAACGCGCGACGTGATATATCTTAATGATGGAGAAATAGCGATTATCACAAAAGATGACGTTAAATTGCAAAGTTTAAAAGTTCAAAAATTTAACAGCTCAAAAAGGCCTCAAATCTTAAAAGTTGCGGAACGGAAAGAGAAATTAGATTTTAATTTAGATGACGCGCAGAAATCCGGTTTCCCGCATTTTATGTTGAAAGAAATTTTTGAGCAACCCGAGTCGCTGGCAAACAGTTTACGAGGGCGTATTATAAAAAATAATAGCCTTGCCAAGTTGGGCGGACTTGAAAGCGTAAGAGAACAGTTAAAATCCATTGAACGGCTGATAATAACCGGCTGCGGTACGGCTTATCTTGCCGGGGTTGTTGGAAAACTGATGATAGAAGAATTGTGCGGCATTCCTTGCGAGGCAGAATTGGCATCAGAACTGCGCTACAGAAATTTTTTTCCTGAGAAGCGTAATTTAGCCATGGTAGCCGTCTCCCAGTCAGGGGAAACAGCCGATACTTTGGCAGTTTTGAGAAGAGCTAAGGGAAAAAGCATTAATGGTATGACCGGATCTAAAAATGACATGCTAACGCTCGGAGTAGTGAACGTTGTTGGTTCAACAATAGCGCGGGAAACCGATGCCGGCGTTTATAATCATGCCGGGCCGGAAATAGGCGTCGCTTCAACCAAGGCATTTACTTCGCAATTAATTATATTAGCGCTTATAGCTCTTTTTCTTGGTCGTGAACGCGGCACGATTTCTCCCAAGATGGGTAAGCAAATTGCCGAAGAGATTGAAGTGCTTCCTAAAATGATCAAACAAATTTTAAAGCAGAGCGATCAAATTAAAAATATTGCGGAGGAATATAAAAATTTTAATAATTTTCTTTACATTGGAAGAAAGTATAATTTTCCAGTAGCTTTTGAGGGAGCTTTGAAACTCAAAGAAATTTCTTATATACACGCCGAAGGATATGGCGCCGGCGAAATGAAACACGGGCCTATCGCCATGATAGATGAAAACTTTCCAACAGTCGCTATAGTGCCAGAAGATAGTGTTTATGAAAAGATGATATCTAATCTGGAAGAGATTAAAGCAAGGCGTGGCAATATCATTGCCATAACAACGGAAGGAAATGATAAAATTAGTTATATCGCCAAAAATTGGCTTTATATCCCCAAAACTATTGAAATACTAACGCCAATTCTTTCGGTTATCCCTTTGCAGTTATTTGCTTATTATATGGGAACGCTGCGCGGTTGCGACGTTGATAAGCCGCGAAATTTGGCAAAAAGCGTGACGGTTGAATGAAAACCCGCCCTAACCCTCCCTTATCAGGGAGGGATTGTAGTTTCTCCCCTGATAAGGGGAGAATAAGAGGGGTTGATTAAATTTTTAGTCATATATCTTTAGTGATATCGGGGATTTTTTGCTGTAAAAACCCACCCTAACCCTCCCTTATTAGGGAGGAAATTAGATTGCTCCTTTCCGATCGCTTTCAGCGACCGGAATTTTTACTTATTTTAAGCAAAATTCGCAAGTCAATTTGATATAATTAGATAGTGATCTGATATCCGATCAATTGATCGGAAATACGATATATGCAAGAAATGCCAAATACCAAATACCAAATACCAAATACCAAGTTAGAATATATTCCTCTTTCATTAGCAGCAGAAATTTTAAGTACTTCGCGCGATTACATGAACGTGCTGGTGCGAAGGGGAAAATTGCGGGCTGTTAAGCTCGGCCGCAACTGGGTGACAACGAATGAGTGGATTGAGGAGTATCAGAAATCTGTCGGGCGCTTAATACTATCGACATCCGATGTCGATAGTAGAATTGACAAAATTAAACATGATGAAAAATCGGAACTAGAAAATCTTAAAACCAAATTGGTTTTAGACAAAGAATTGGCCGAGCGGCTGGAAAAGATTGAATCCAAGGTGTCGGTAATTGAAAGCTTAAAAAAACCATTTCTTACCGAACGGGAAAAACAGCTCAAAAATAATTTTTTCATAGCTCGGCGCCTTGCCGTTAAAGAAGAAAAAGAAAGCGTTTTAGACAAAGTTAGAAATCAGTTTCAATTCAACGATCTTTTGGCTTTTGAAAAAGCCACGAAGCAACCGGAAATTTCAAAAAGTTTACGTCAAAAGTCAAGACTAAGATTCGCAGTCGCTTCCGGACTGGTTGTGGTTTTATTTTTAACAATGGTTAGTTTTGTCGATATTGATATTTTGAAATTTAAAGATTTTCCGCCCAAGGCGGAACAGCCGCGGGCTGAAAAAGTTTCAAAATATCAAGAATTTGCCATCGGCCCCTTGAAGTCCGGTCCTTCTAAAATCGCCAAGCCACAAGAATCATTCGTGCGAATAGATACCCACGAAGAGGCGTTGGCGCTGGACGCGTTGGGCGGTCTGCCCTCCGAAGCTTTAGCAACCGAAGGTTTACCCTCCGAAACTTTAGTGAAGGAGAGTGATTTTACCTTGTTGGAAAATCGCCTCATTGCTTTGGAAAACGTTTTAGTAGACCAGATCGCCTTAGTCAAAGCCGATCTCTCACTCCAAAAGAAAACGCTTCTTGAAACTATTGATTCTTTAATGTCCTTGGCTAAACTGGTTCCGACTCATCCCATATCAACCATCGTCGTCCAAGGACAACCAGCCACCCTGACCACGTATTCCATTGCTCCCCAAGTCCAATCAGGGTTTGACCGTCTCTCGGCTACTTCTCTTAGCTTATCAAGCGACGCCACCATCAATGGCCATCTCACGGTTAAAAGCGGCGGCGAATTCAACACTCTCTCCGTTTCCGGTGCCAGCCAATTAACCGGCAACGTTACCCTTGGCGGCACGCTTAACGTCGCCGGCGATTCCACTTTAAACAATTTAACTGTTAATGGTTCGTTTACCACCTCCGGAGGCATCGCCACTCTGCCCAACGCTTCTTCAACTTACCTAACGGTTTCAAACACCACTTGGATTAACAATGGTTAGTTTTGTCGATATTGATATTTTGAAATTTAAAGATTTTCCGCCCAAGGCGGAACAGCCGCGGGCTGAAAAAGTTTCAAAATATCAACGGAAAGAATGAGAATTGATGAAAGCGGAAAAGTGGTTATCGCCACCACCACCATTCCTTCCGGCTTCGGATTCAATGTTGCCACTTCAACTTTTATCTATGGCAACCAGTTCCTCTCCGGCGGTCTCGGCGTGGGAATTGCCACCACCACGAGCGGCGCCATCCAAACCAGCGGCGATGTTTTTGTCGGGAGGAATCTTTATGTTTCCGGCGCTTCCACAGTTTTGGGCGCTTCAAGCGCGGACACTTTAACCGTAAATTCATCGGTCAACTCCAGTTTGGTTCCTAATGTCAATAATCAATACAACCTTGGCTCCGCTTCTTTCTATTGGGGTACGGCGTATATTGACACCATCAACGCCAACAACATCTCCGGCGCTTCAACCACCATCGGCGGCACCGAATCGGCGACCTTCACCATCAATTCTGATAATGCCAGCGTTGACCAAGAGAACGCCGAGCTCATTTTTTTCCGCGGCCAAGTTCCCCCAAACGCCGTCATAAAATGGAATGCCGCCACTTCTTCAAAAAGATTTGAATTCAACCAGGCGGCGCGATTTTTCAACGAGACGGCTTCAACCACTAATCCGGTCTTGACCGTTCAGGGCAACACGGGACTGACCGCCAATCTTTTCCAAGTGCTTGATGTTTCTACCAGCACCACGATATTTTCCGTAAACCCGGTTTCCCAAAAAACCACAATGGTCAACGCTTCCACCACCAATCTGACTATTTCCGGCAATCTTTTTGGCGGCACGGGCGGCTTAAGTTTCGGCAGCGCCATTCTTTTGCCCGATGGCAGCGTCTCGAGCCCTTCTTTGAGTTTTTCAAGCGACACCGACACGGGAATATTCAGAATCGGAAACGATAAATTCGGTCTGGCGACCGGCGCCACCACCAGTTTGACCTTGGACAACGGCAAAGTCATTGTCGGAAACGACATCTTAACCGCCTCTTACCAGCTGGAAGTGGCCGACCGCGATACTAATAACAACACCGTCGTTGACGAATTAAGATTATCCCATTTTACTACTGGTACGGCCAATGACGGCCTGGGCGTCGGCATTCTTTTCTACGGCCAGGACGTAACTGGAAGTGGCCAGAACATGGCCCGGATAGCTTCCCAGGTTGAGCATGCCACTTCCACTGATCCTGGAGGTTTTCTGGCCAACCTGATTTTTTCCACCGTCGGCTCGGGAGGTCTGCTTGAAAAAATGCGCCTCACCGGAAACGGCCAATTGCTTTTGGCCACCACCACCGTTCCAACCGGCTACGGCGCCAACATCGCCACCAGCACATATATTTTTGGAAAATTAAGCGTTGGCACCGGAACTTTATCTTTGCTTTCCGGCAACATTATTTCCGATTCCGGACAATTCAACATCACCAATTCCGCTAATACCGCCCTCACATTTTCAACAAACAATTTGGAAAGAATAAGGATTGATTCCTCCGGCAACGTCGGCATCGGGACGACGAGTCCGAATAATCTTTTATCTTTATTTAAATCAACAACCCCCGCTTTAGGATTCACCACCGGAAGCGGCGACAGCGCTTGGACCATGGGAATTGACACCGCCGACCAAAACAAATTCAAAATCGCCTCCTCGACTTCGCTCGGAGTAAATTCTAGATTAACGATTGACGGGAATGGGAATGTTGGGATCGGGACGACGGGG
>LCEQ01000031.1 GCA_000994805.1 Candidatus Azambacteria bacterium GW2011_GWA2_42_9
AATAAATCAATCTTTCTAAAAGATAAAAAGCCTCTTGACCCAAAATGTGATTGCTATGTTTGCCAGAATTACAACCGCAGCTATATTGCCCATCTTCTAAAAGCCGGAGAAATAACGGCGATGCGGCTTTTAACTTTCCATAACCTCTATTTCTTCAACACTTTCGTAGAAAAAATCCGCGAAAAAATAAAATCCGGAAAAATCTAAAATAAATTTGTAAAAAGACATTTTTTGTGATAAATTATTTTTATGGCGAACAGGCATCTTTCAAGATCAATCGTTTTACAAACCCTCTATCAGTGGGATTTTAATGGCGGCAAGGAAACCAACATTGAAGAACTTTTAAAACATAACATTGAAGAATTCGGTCCCGGCATTGAAGAAGACCAATTTGTTAAGGAATTAATAAGCGGCATTTTAGAAAACCAAAAAAAGATTGACGAGATTATCGTTAAAACGGCTCCCGAGTGGCCATTGGAACAGATTAACTTGATTGACCGCAATGTCTTGCGCATCGGTATTTATGAACTTTTATTCGGCAAGCGGGAGGAGGTGCCGCCCAAAGTGGCGATTAACGAGGCAATTGAACTGGCAAAAAGTTTCGGCGGCGAAACTTCTGGCAAATTCGTCAACGGCGTTTTAGGAACTATCTATCGCGCTATCGGAGAGCCCGGGAAAGAAGAAGGCGGCCCGAGGCGTGGCAAAGAAAAACCGGAGGAAAAATAAATGGATTTTAAGGAATTACAAAAAAAACTTGAAATAAAATTTAAAAGTGAAGACCTATTAAAACAGGCGTTTGTTCACCGTTCATATTTAAACGAAAACCCGGCTTTTATCTTGGGCCACAATGAACGCCTGGAATTTTTGGGTGACGCGGTTTTAGAGCTTGTTGTTACCGAGTATTTATACAAAAATTATCCCGATTTAGCCGAAGGCGAGATGACGAACTTGCGCGCCGCGCTGGTCAACGCCCAAATGCTTTCGCAAATTTCCGACCGGCTGGGGTTTAATGAATTTTTATTCCTATCAAAGGGCGAGGCTAAAGAAATTGGCCGAGGCCGTCAATATATTTTAGCCAACACTTTTGAAGCGTTTATCGGCGCTCTTTATTTAGATCAAGGATACGTTGCGTCGCAAAATTTTATTAACAAGAATCTTATCCCGGAGCTTCGGGATATCATAGAAAAAAAACTTTGGCGCGATGCTAAGAGTTTGTTTCAAGAAACATCGCAGGAAAGAGTCGGTATTACGCCAACCTATGAAGTAATATCGGAAAGCGGCCCGGATCACGCCAAAAAATTTGTCATCGGAGTATATCTTGAAAAAGAATTGGTTGCCAAAGGCGAGGGCTCTTCAAAAAACGAAGCCCAGCAAAAAGCGGCCGAAAACGCGCTGGGAGTTAAACACTGGGGGCATATTGACTAAATTGGTTTTTTGTTTTATTTTTTAATCAACGATATTTAACAAGTAAATTCGAAAGAGCCGAAGGGACGTAAAATGAATGGCGAAGAAATTGCGAAAGTTTTAACTTGGAGTGACATTGCTATTATGGTATTACTATTGTCTTTAGCGATAACGTTATTTATTTATGCATGGCGTTATCTTGTTCGTCGCGATAAGCAAACGGGGCTTTTTAATCGGCAAAGCACCTGCGGTCTTCATCAATGGAATGACAATAATAAAGATAAGCAGATGAGATGCCAAAAATGCGGAAAAATTCCGGGAAAAGATTTATCTCCCGGTTTTCAACTCGGTGGTTTTGACGGCCCATAGCCCATTAGAAGACGGAGGTCTCTAGCGGGCTTTTTTTATTTCTTATTATTTCATAAAGTGATAAAATTAAATTGAAATGCGGCTTAAGAAAATAGAAATATCGGGATTTAAATCGTTTGCCCATAAAACCGCGTTGGAATTTCCGGTGACGATCAGCGCTATCGTGGGTCCCAACGGTTCGGGAAAATCCAATGTGGTTGATGCCATCCGCTGGGTTTTGGGCGAGCAGAGTTTTAAAAATTTGCGCTCTAAATCCGGCGTTGATTTAATATGGGCGGGTAGCCAGATGAAGCCGGCTCAGGGCAAGGCCAGTGTTAGTCTGCATTTTGACAACCGCGACGGATTTTTCCCCATTGATTTTGAAGAAGTTGTTATCGGGCGAAAAGTTTATCGCGACAGCACTAATGAATATTTTTTAAACGACAGCCAAGTTCGCCTCAAAGATATCGCCGAGCTTTTAGCCCGATCCAAGCTTGGATTAAGGGGTCATTCTATAGTTAATCAAGGCTCGGCCGACGAGATTTTAAAATCGAATCCCGAAGAACGCCGTGGAATTTTGGAAGAAGCACTTGGCCTTAGAGAATTTCAGCTTAAAAAATTTGAGGCCGAGTCAAAACTTGAAGAAACAAACCAAAATTTAGGGCAGACGACGGGCCTTATAAATGAAATCTCGCCTCATTTGAGGTCTTTGAAGCGGCAGGTTGAGAAATTTAAAAAACGCGAATTTTTAATAAGCGATTTGAATAATTTAGAAAACGATTATTTTAAAATCAAAATCAAAGGAATTCTGAAAGAAAGGGAGAATAATGGAAGGGGGAGAGAGGAATTAAATATCAAAATCTCTTCGGCTCGCGAAAATTTTGAAGCCAAAGAAAAAATTTTTGAAAGCCAAATGACAAATGTTTCGGAAACCGGCGGCAAGATGAAGAAATTTGAAGCTGATTTAGAACGGCTGAGCGGAGAAAGACACAATATAACGCGCGAACTGGGCCGGATTGAAGGCCTGATAGAATCGGCCAAAAGAAACAATGCCAAATCCGCCAAAACCCTTGAAGCGGTTTTGGCGATTAAAATCAAATACTGGGGCAAGCAGCTTGGGGCAATGCTTGAGCTTGATGATTTTAGCACTGTTAGAGAGGCCATTGGGGGCCTCTCGGACGAGATCCAGACAATCGGCAATTATTTAGCAAAGAACGAAACGGAGAAAATTCTGGCATTGGTCGATTTGGAAGAAATCAGTGACGGCAGCCAGAATCTTTATGGTAAAGAGAAAGAAGAATTAGGAATTAAACTTGCGCGGTTTGAAGCTGAAATGGCGGCAGTGCGCGATTCAATTGCGAGAATCCGCGGCGAAGAAAACAAATGGCGCGATGGCTATCTTAATCTTCAGAAAGATTTGGAATTGGCGCGGCGGGAATATATTACCGCGCAGGAAGTGATTGCCAAGTTTGACCTTGAAGAAGAAAAAATAAAAATTAAAGAAGATAATATTAAATCTGAAATGTGGGGTTCGGGGAAAAATTATGAAGAATTTACCGCCGATTTTGCTGCAATTGAACCCATTATGTTGGAAACCGAGCTTCTAACAGGGTTGGAAAACAAAATCATAAAGTTAAGGCGGGAAATTTCCGATATTGGGAGCATTGACGAGGAAACGAGGCGCGCCTATGAGGAGACCGATAAACGCCACAAATTTTTAACAACCGAATTTGCCGATCTAAACGGAGCGGTTGATTCTCTTAAAAATTTAATCGGCGACTTAACGAAAAAAATTGATGCCGATTTTAAGGATGGGCTTATCAGAATCAACGAAGAATTCAACCATTATTTCCGGCTGATGTTCGGCGGCGGATCCGCTAAGCTGACTGCAGAAAATTACGAAAATAATGAAGTTGGTGTTTCCATAAATGTTAATGTGCCCCAAAAACGGATTAAAGTCCTTAATCTTCTTTCCGGCGGCGAGCGCTCTTTGGTTTCCATCGCGCTTTTATTTGCCATTGTCGCCGCCAGCCGCCCACCTTTTTTGATTTTAGACGAGATAGACGCGGCGCTTGATGAGAGCAATGCGGTTCGGTTTGCCAAAGTGTTAAAAGATTTGGCGCAAAAAACCCAGTTTGTTTTAATAACTCACAATCGCGCCACGATGGAAGCGGCTGAAGTTCTTTACGGCGTTACCATGGGCGACGACGGCGTTTCAAAATTATTTTCTTTGAAATTAACCGACGCCAACGAAACAATAAAAAACACCGTTTGAAATCGGAGCGTTTTGTGATAAACTGCCTCACATGATTAATAAATTTGAAAATCTAAAAGAAATTCCTATGGGTATCCCTGAAAAAGCAGAAACCATTATTGTAGAAGGGCGTCAGCCGAAACACTCTGGGGTCGATATGCGCGTAAAAGTAATGGATCATCATTTCCGAAGCGCGCTTTTGGGTAGAGTAATATTTCAAGATAATAAAGGAAGAATGTATCGAGATGTTGATATTAAAGGTATTGGCCCAATTCATATGACATGGCTTAATGTAAGAAAATTAGAGCCGCAATCTGCCAGACATCTTAAACGGGGCCAGACCCCATATGGATTTACGGATTGGAAATTTGCCGAGACAGATCGCGAAATGTCAGAATTCTTTTTAGAAAAGGGACTTAGAACCTCCAGAGTGCTTGCAGTGGTTCGTTTGAACGAAATAATTGATGAAGATGGAGATAAAATTTCAATTAATAAGGCTAAAGAACGTGGTTATATCAAAACTACCACTGAACCCGTTTTGGAGGTCCGCGCTTTTGGAACCAAGGCGAGAATTACGGATGCCAATGAAACTGCTTTAACCGATGCCAAAAAAATGATTGCCCAAGAATTCGGAAGGCCGGAATTGGAAAAAGACAATTCAGAATATTTGAATTGGTTTTCTGAAACTTTGGCAAAACAATTAGCCATTATTCATAATAACGGATATTGGCATGGTTATTTAACGGAACACAATATTACGCTCGATTGCCGCATTGTGGATTTTGATTCGGTGGAAAAATTACCGCCGGATAAATCCAAACTTCAGAAAAATATAGTTACAGATCTTTATGATGCCGCGAATTCTTTCATCAGTCTTATCTCGAATCTTGAATATGTAGACGAAGATGTAAAAGGGGCGCTTTTCAGCTCATTTATTAGAAATTATTTTGAAAATTGCGATGAAAAGATTGGAAATAATAAGATTGAGCTGATAGAATTATTCTACAAATACATTGAAGAAATGGAGCAAAAATATGATCATTAATATATTTAAAATAAATTTATGTATTATTTTACTTTGACTAACATTATTCTGACGGCATTAGCTATTATCGCGCTGTGGCTGGTTTTAACTTTTAATGGTTTGGTGCGCCGG